>DATMSL010000174.1:0-12361 GCA_035565435.1 Dyadobacter sp.
GTACTCAATCCTTCGCAAAGGCATAGTTTCTCCGTTACTGCTTCTATTTGCATTTGCAGGTCGGTTGGCTGCGGGTCGAGCGCGAGCAACTGTTTAATTTTCAGATTTTGATACTCGCGCGAAGCCGTGCAAATCGGTTCACTGGTGAACTCGGTGTTGGAAACAAGGTACCGCTTGTTGCACGGACTGCCAGGCCGGCCTTTTGCAATACGTTCCAGGCGCTGCTTTTCGGCGGTACTGTTTTTGAAATTATTGAAAAGTACACCCAATGGCGATGAATCGCTCACATAATAGGCGTCACTATCCGCATTGGCCAACTCATTCAGCGTGGTCTTATCTACGTTGGTAACCTCAGGAACGAGCAAGAACGGGCTCCCCCAGCCTGTGGCCTCAATGCCGTAATGTTCCAGCAAAAAAGCATTTTCGGCCGCCGTACCGATTCCCCCCTGCACAGATATGCGCGTGCGTGGCGCACGGATAAGCGTGATACCCTTACTTTCCAGCGCGGGGCCGTACAGCGCTAGCAACTCGGTAAACATTTCGTCGCGCCGGTTTTTGAACTCTTCCAGCACAGGCCCGAGCAAATTGCCTTCCGTGGCAAATGCGTGTCCGCCGCAATTAAGTCCCGATTCAATCCGGAATTCAGAAACCCAGATACCTTTCTTAGCCAGGAACTTCGCCTGGATCAATGCCGAACGATAGTCACTCACTTTCAGAATTACTTTTTTGCGGAAATTCCCTTCCTCATCCGGGAGGAAATCGGCAAAAGCTTCCAGATAACTGTACAAATGCGGGTTCATTCCCGCAGAGAGAATGATCGACGACGATAACCGGCTTAATGCGAAACCGCGCAGTGCAGCCAGCGCGTCCGTGTAAATATCATCGAGCAGATTTCCCTCGGAATCGGTATTCATTTTATCCACTTTCGACATGATGTTCACATCGATACTGCCAGGCACGAGTTGAGCCCGTAGCTGGGACGCTTCTGCTTCCTTCTCCACACCCTCGGGCATTGCAAGCATTGTTTCATATCTGGCTTTCAGCTCTGAATCGGCTGGCAGCAGACTGAAATAGCGATCAATATCACTACACGCCCCGAAGGGCTGGCTTTTCAAGTTTTCAAATTCCTCTTCCACAATACTTTGCATCAGATCGAGGTAGGTAGTGATCCGACGGCTTCGGTAATCGGGTTCGGATTTGGTAATGGGCGTGTCGTCCTCGCCGCGCTGATGAGCGTAATGTACACGCATACGTTCGATCAGCTCGTCGTCGACAATGGATGCGACCGAAGAAATGCCGTATTTGGCAACTTTAATAGGGGTATCTATGGAGTATCCGAGCCCGAGGACCGGGATATGAAAAGTATGCGGCGTCATATCTGGATGAGGTCTTGATAATTCATCCAAAAGTACATGGCCACCGCTACCGGAAAACTGACGCCGCTTAGCTGCGATACTGAGAAACGTCATGCCTGTTCGGTCAGATCATTTCTTTTTGGCTTTTTGCGGCTTGGAAGCCTCGGCCAGCTCATTTTCCTTCATTCTATATGCAACAATGCGCTTGATGAGGTCAAGGGGTAACGGGTCCTTATCGGGCAGTTGGAGCGCCGATTTGCTCATTTTATACTTCGATAGCTCCGTTTTGAACTCATCCAGCAGCGCCTGGCTGTAAGGATATGACAACGAAATATGATGGGTAGCAGCCGAATAGTAGATCAGAAAGCCAAAATACTTATAAGCCGGGATCTGGTAACTGATCACTTCCTCTGCATCCGGCGCCACTTCCCGAATGGTTTTGCGGATTGCCCCCAGCCGCTCCTTCTTCTCGCCCTGGAACGTGTCATGATATTCATCTATGGATTTAAAATCTGTTTTTGCCATGCCGATTGTGTTGTTTTGTTGCGTGTTTCCGTTGTTAAAAAGCGTACAGGTTGTGAGATTTAACCAGTGCGATATTACTAACTAACAATCTACGAGTTATACACTATGAAAAAAGTCTGCTTTTACCTCTTCGCCGTGATGATCTGCTGTTTGGCAGGTTGTAAAAAGGAAAAGGAACTGGATCCGGACAAAACGTTGAAGGAAGACTTGTTTCTGAGATCGATAAAAGTCGCCGGCGCACGGGAGGTAACCATAGACACGGCCCGCAACTACATTCAGATTGTTCTTCCTGAAGAATACACGGATGATATTATTGACCTGCAAGTCGATGCCGCTCCGGGAGCCGAGCTGGTTTTAGACCCATGGAAAACGCTTTACAGTGCCGGCCATGTAAAATACCATTTCAGGGCTGCGTATCCCGAGAATTTCACCATGGCCATCCAGAGCAGTAGCCGCACCAAATCGTACAAAGTTTTTGTGGAACACGAAGGACCTCTGACTGCTGAGTTAACTTCCGATTTAGATCTCCAGATCGGTGGCCCAAACACGGCCGCTGCTACTGCTAAAATTCGCTTCAAATCCGGTGTGGGATCAGTGCCAGAGCGTCCGGACCTGCAAGAACAGATAGTACCATTCCTAAAAAACAGCTCTAAAAATGCCAACGTAAAGGGAAGTTTCGACAACGGCCTGGGCGTTATCTTTTTTGAAGACATTTACAGTCTAATGGAAGCGGAAGGAACGGCTTTAAGTATTGAATATGGCGAAAAGACCTTTTCCTTCCCGCAAAAGCTGAAACTGAAAAGAGCGCAGGTCTCTTTGTTTGTCGTGCAACCCGATCGCCTTTTCAGGGTTTTTCAAACGGGCAAGACCATTGAATTTGATGGTGGTATATTTCTGAACTCTCAAAAGTATACATTAAAACTGCACAACGACGCGAGTTCGTCAGAAGTAACCCTTCCCGCTACGATTACCGACCTTTCTACGCTTAAAACACAATTTCCGACTTCGATTCCTGATGGACAGTACAAGGTGTCATTTTTCGAAAACACGCAGTTGATCACTCAGGCCGCAATCGTAATCGCCCGGGATTCGACTGTCAAGGCAATCGGACAAATGTGGACGGGAGGTCCGGGCATCCCGTGGGAGGAGATCTGGAAAACTCAACCCATGGTTATCCCGCGCGGGCAAGAACTTTTCGTAAATCCTTTTCCAGCGATCATAGATGCGTCGGCCAAACCGTTCGATAACAAGAAAAAGGTCCCCGACCTCGCATTGAAGTTAAATGGCAAGGTTACGGTTCTGAAAGCAGCTGTAAAAGAAGATCCTAAATATGCAGATAACTCCATAAGAATCTACTATGGCGCGTATCGCATTCCGGCCGATTTACTGCCTGGACGGTACGAAGCAACGATGGTACTGGATAACAAGCAATACTCGCTCCCTTATTGGAGCCGGGTTGAAATCCGTTAGCGCCTAGCCGCCCTGCCCGCTCGCACCAAAAACGGACGCCAGTACCGACAAAAATTCCTTCTCGGAGAATGGCTTGCCCAACACTCCGTTGATACCCAGATTCGCGTAGAAGTCCTTGTCGCGGTCGGACAAATCGCCGGTAAAACCCACTACCGGCGTTGTAGCTTTTAGCGGATCCGGGTTAGTGCGGATTTGACGGGTGAGCTCAGAACCGTCCATACCGGGCATGTTGATGTCGGTAATCACCAGATCGTAGGGTTGCTTCTCAAACAGCTCGAGCGCGTCGTCACCCGAGCCGACGAGGTCATAAGAGAGGCCATGTTTTTCGAGTAACCTACTCATTAGCACGAGGTTCAGCTTGGTATCGTCGGCAACGAGCACTTTTTTGCCCCGTAACTCGACCTGCGTAACCATTTTCGACCGGCTTTGGACAGCTTTCTGTTTTTCGGCTACCTGCATCGGGATCGCTATTTTGAATTCGGAGCCTTTCCCTAACACACTTTCGACCGAAATCTTCCCTCCGTGCAGCTCCACGATCCGCTTACATATCGCCAGCCCAAGCCCAGTGCCCTGTTTGCCGACCGCAGCGCCGTCTATCTGGCTAAAATCTTCAAAAATCTCCTTCAAATGCTCTTGCGCAATACCAATACCCGAGTCCTTAACCCTTATTTTCAAGTACTTCTTCTGCCCGTCGGCACTTTCTAAACCGGTTTCTACCAGCACTTTGCCATGGGCCGGCGTAAATTTGACCGCATTGCTTAACAAATTGATCAGCACCTGTTTGATCCGAAACTCGTCGCCCGAAAGGCATACCGGCTGCCCGATGTTGATTTGCGATACAATTTCAATATCCTTTTCACCCGCCAGGACGCTCATCAGGGACACTACCTCGTTTACAAGCTCCACCGGATTAAAAACCTGATAATGCAGTGTCAGTTTACCTCGCTCCAACTTGGAAAAATCAAGCAGATCGTTCACCAGCGTCAATAAAATCCGCGACGAACTCTGAATGGCTTCAACGCTTTCTTTCATCTGACCTTCGAGCCGATCGGAATCCATGAGTTGGGAAAAACCGATGATCGCATTAAGCGGTGTTCTGATTTCATGCGTGACCTGCGCGAGGAACTCCCCTTTGTTTCTGGCCGCCTCGGTAGCCAACGCAGCATATCTGACGATCGTCAGGTCGTTGCGGTACAGTTTGATGAGATTACGGATGATGATGATCGTCATCAGCAATACTACGAAAGCCCCGGCCCAAAAAAGATGGTTCACTTCCTCGATCTTATCGGATGTTTCCCTCAGCAACACTCCCCTGAACTTCCTGGCTTTTTCTTCTTCGGCAGCTTTCAGTGATTTGAGAGTCAATTGCAGGTTGGCAAACAGCTCTCCATTCAGAAACAACAACCTTTGCTCAGCCTCGTTCAATTCCCTTTTGACCCGATTGTATTCATCGTACCGGCTCAGATCTAGCTCGCGCGCCATCAGATACGGCATTACCAGTGAATCTCGCTGGGTGATTACCTTCGTTTTTTCCTGTACAACCTCATCGCTTTGCTTGTTCGTAATCGCATCGGCCAGCCTTTTGAAAAGTCCCCGCTTCTTCTTTTGAGGATCCGCCAATATTACCGAATCGACTTTGGAGGTCTTTTTTACGCGAATTGGCGCCGGCTTGGGTTTGGATTGTTCTTGCTGAATCTGCTCGCTGCGTTGCACCGAAAGTGCAAAAAGGCTGTCGACCATGATCTTCATCCGGATAAACTCCTCGTTGCTTTCCCGCTTGCTTTCCATCAGTCCCGAAAGCGCCGATGGCTGGTGAGCACGTTCGGTTTCGAATTCATTAAGAATCCGGGAAACCGTTTGGAGTTCACTGGTAAATGCCCTGAGATAAGTTGAATCCTGGGTAATGATAAAGAGCCGGCTATTGTTCTCGGCCACATAAAGAAGCGAAATGCAGGTATCGACCTTCTGATAGCCATTCATATCCTTGCGGAGTTCCTGAATATTCTCCCGGATGGTCTGCGATTTGCCGCGCGTGAGCAACAGCATAAAAACGAATGAGCCCAGTATGACGACCAGCAGGATGGTCCAGGCAAAAAACGCCCTGGATAAGGTTCGGAAAGGAATTTTCATGATGTGTAAGTCTGTCGATTCTTCCCTGCTTCCCTGGAAAACCGATATTTTGAGGGTTGATAGCACAAAGGTAAAAAAGCGGACACAAAACACTGCCATGCCCTGCCACCTATTATTTAGTCTACAAAACCACTCGAATGAGTTACACGATCATACCAATGTCTACGTTTCAAGCCACGCTTTAAATGCCGGAGCCTTGTCCCGGCTGACTACCACCTCCTGCGAAGTCTGCGGACGGAGTTCTATTTTCAGTTTACCATTAAAATAAGTGTGAATCTTCTGTATAGCGTCGATACGGGCGATAAACTGACGATTGAGCCTGAAAAAATTCAGCGGGTCCACCAGCGATTCCAGCTCTTCCAGCTTGTAATCCACCAGATATTGTCGTCCGTCCGTGGCTACCAGGCACGCCATTTCATTGGCTGTGTAAAAATAGGCGACGTGCTCCTGGTTGATCGGAATCAGCTGTTCTCCATTTTTAACGAGAAAACGCGTTTTGAAAGGCCTCTTCGTCATTTCGAGACTATCCAGGAGCGTTTCTACCTTTCTTGCATAAGCTTTGGGTGAAAAGTCCTCGCGGATATTTTCGTACTTACGGATAGCCTCGGCCAGTTCGGGAGCCTTGATGGGTTTGAGAAGATAGTCAATGCTTTTCATACGAAACGCCTTGATCGCATACTCGTCGTATGACGTGGTGAAAATAATCGGACTATGCGCGGGAAATTCCTCGAATATCTGGAAACTCAGTCCATCGGCGAGCTGGATATCGGAAAAGATAAGATCCACGGGCTCCGCATTTGCAAACCATTTCCGGCCGGCTTCGACACTTTCCAGCACCGCACACACTTCCATGCGCGGATCGAGTTTTTTAATCAGCTTTTCCAGCCTCTCCGCGGCGGGATATTCGTCTTCAATGATCAGTATTTTCATAGCAATCGGGCGGTAACCGCCCCGGTGTCATTCATTTTCTGCTAACGGACCCAGTAGTGGAATCTTTACGATAAAGCGTGCTTCCTCGCGTTTCACTTCCACCTCACGATCGGTCAGCAGGTTGTATCGGTTGATAATGTTCTGTAACCCTACCCTCGTCGATTTTTCAAGAATAGTCTTTTCCGAAATATTGTTCTCGACCACCAGATACCCATCTCTGTCGTGGATCACGATATGCAACGGGTTCTCGCGCGAAGCGGCGTTGTGTTTGATCGCATTCTCTATCAGCATTTGCAGGCTCAGTGGAGTGATGTAATGCGCCTGCGCCGCCGTAGACAAGCGCTTTTCGACCTGCAAATTTTCACGGAAGCGGATCTTATTCAGATACACATAAGCATCTGCGAAGGCAATCTCCTCGCTCAGTAATACGGTGTTCTTGTTCCTGCTCACGAGCACGTACCGGTACACGTCCGACAGTTTTTCGAGGTAATCCTGCGCGGCCGTATTCTCATCATCGATCAGCGCCGCCAGCGTATTCATGCTATTAAACAGAAAATGCGGATCCAACTGATTTTTAAGGACTTCCAGCTGGGATTGCACGTTCTCGCGCATCAGCGCCTCCGTCTTCCGTACATTCATTTTCCAGGCATCAAAAAAATAAACGGCTTCATAAACCAGGTAGACGATCACCGTTGGCACAATGCTGATCCTGAAACCGATTGCGAGCACGCTCACATGGTAAACCGGTTTGTAGTAAATCTCGTCGAGCAGCAGCGACACCAGGAATACATAAGCGACCGCCAGCACGGCCTCCGCGGCTACCCGCCGGCCTGTTTGGCTGTATTCAGGAAAAATCCGGCGCATCCAGATGATAATGTACCGGTTCCCCTCCCAGAATGTCAGCGTAAGCGACGTCGAAAAAAGCACACTGAGAAAAAAATGCTGGCTCAGTTTCAGGAATTCCTCAAAAGCAATCATCATGGCGATGACGGTTCCCAAAAGCGGGATGCCAATAATGCGCCATTTCCTGTCATTGAGCGTGTAGGCCTTTTCCTTCATTGCGGGTTGATATTGGCGGGCAAACTACTCGTTTAACCGCCAATATTCAATTAAAATGTGTATCTGAAATACGGCACCGGGAAGAACGGCTGCTGATACTGGTTCGCCAGTTCGTTGGTCCTCGGGTTATAGGTTTGCTGGAAAATGTTCTTGCGCGCCGTCACGTTCTGCAAATCCATCGAAAATTCCATCGTGCTCCGGCGCATTTCCCGGCGGTAGGAAAAACGGATATCCGTTCTGAAATAGCCACTTTGCCGCAACGAATAAGCCCGATTTTCGTCGTAAACAGCCGACCCTCTTGCCCGCGACGCAGCCAGATTTAGCGGCGTAATGTACTTGCCGCCTACTAATGAGGTCTTGATGTTCGCACTCAGGATGTTGTTACTGCCGAACCGGAATTCTTTTCCGCCGAGCACGTTCAGTACATATTTGGTATTAAATGCGGTGTTACGCACCACCTTATCGCTGCCTTTGTATTTCGAATCGAACAACGATGTCGTAAGCAGGAAGTAGTACCCTTTGTTGAAATACCTTTCCAAAGTAAGTTCTACACCCATATTACTGCCCGAGCCGCGATTCACCAGACTATCGCGATCCGACGGACCGAAAGCCGCTCCCATATTCAATGCGGAATAAGTGGAAGCCCGCCGCTCTACCGGCACGTCAAACAGTTGCTGGTAATAAGGTTCAATTTTCAGCAAGAGATTCTCCGTCAGCCGGTTCTGATAGCTCAATACAAAGTGATGACTTTTGGTAAAACCCAGATCCTTGTTGGTACGCACCGGTCCCGACTCGCCGGGAGTTTGTACAAAATAAGTGTAAATGTTCTGAGCCTGACTATTCAAACCATACCCGACACTGACCGACTGTCCTTTTCCGAATGCATATTGCAAACCGGCCCGCGGCTCTACGGCCACATTGTTGTTCAGGTTATAATGCTGGAAATGGAGCCCGGTTGTAAAGATCAATCTCTGCGAAATCCGGTACTTCCATTGTGCATAAGCCTGGGTAAGCACCGTTTTCTCCCCGCTCACATTCGCACGAACAGTGTCGATCTTTCCGCCCTGGTGAATCGAGCGACTGTACAGGTCGAAATCCAGCAAATCGACGGTAATCCCTCCGTAAAGGCTACTTTTCGCATTCATCTTATGCCTTATGTTCAGCACAGCCGAATATTTGGAAGTATTGTATTTCGCCTCGCCGCTCAGGAAAGCTTCGCGCGCCGGGTTGCTGATCGAATCACCGCTGAACCGTTCGCGCGTGTTGCTCATACCCAAAGTCAGCTTGGCGAAAGTTTTAGGGGTAAGATTGTGCTCATAAGCCAATCCAAAAATATGGGTGCCATACTTCACGCGGGTGTTGGTGTTTTCGGTGCCATACATATTTGAAAGCGTGGTATCGACCTCATTGCCCAGGAAGTTCACGTCACTGCTTCCGGTTATTCCAAAGAGCGTGAGCTTTCCTTTGTTACCGGTCGGGACAGCCACTTTAAAGTTCAGGTCCTGGTAATCAGGAATGGCTGTTCCGGTACCGAACTGCAATCCAAGGGCTTTGAACAGGCCGAGTGTGGAGTAACGATAGTTCAGGAGAAAAGATGCTTTGGAGTTCTTTGCGAACGGCCCCTCGGCTCCCAATTCAAAGCCGTTGAACCCCACCTGGCCCATCAGTTCATGTTTCTGATTATTCCCTTCGCGAAGTTGCAGGTCAAACACCGCCGCAAGGGCGTTTCCGTACTGGGCGGGAAAAGCGCCGGTAAGAAAGTCGGATTTGCCGAGCACGTTGTTGTTCAGCATACTCACTGGTCCGCCTGTCGCTGCAAACGAACCGAAATGGTTGGGATTGGGGATATTGAGACCTTCCAGTTGCCATAATGTGCCCGACGGCGAGTTCCCCCGGACCACGATGTCGTTACGCGAATCGTCGCCCGAGACAACGCCGGCAAAATTGGCCGCCATCCGCGACGGATCACCCAACGCCCCGGCATAACGCTTGGTATCATCCACATTGAACGACCGGCCGCTTACTAATGACAGCTCGTTATTGGTTTTGGTCTTATCGTTTTTGCGATCAGCAGTAACCACCACCTCGTCCAGATCCTGAACCGCCTCGGTCAGGGTTACGGTCAAAACTACCTCTTTCCCTGCTGTTACCACAATATTGGACAAGCGCTGAGGTTCGTACCCGACCATCGTAATCTGAAATGACTGGCGGCCCATCGGCACGCCCGCAATCACGAAATCACCCCTGACGTCGGTAACCGCCCCCACCGGACTGGCACCGGCTTCCCTGATGAGCAATATCGACGCCCCGATCACGGGCGATTTGGAAACTTCGTCGCGGACTGTCCCACGAATCGTCTGCCTGCTGTCTTGCGCATATACGCCGGCGGCGAAAAGAAATGTCATGGCTAATAGTAATGCTTTCATCGGCTAAGTTTTATGAATTGATGGGCCGAAATTCAGCATAACCCGCTGTGTTTGAAATCAGGCGGGCGGTCAACCGTATGGATCCGGGGGCGAAACGGTGGCTGGGTTCGGGGAATCGTTGCGCACAATTCTCGTAGTTGGCAATCAAACTTATTTGGACTTATTATAAACAAAGGCCTATATTTGCTTCATCCATTCCGCTCGCGCTACGATTGCATGACCGCCAATAAAACCGACAATGCTCCTTTCCGGATAGACGAGACGTCTTTCAAACAGATCTATCTGGCTCATTGGGAGAAGGTATACGCTGTATGTTATAACACCGTCCGCGATCCCGAACCGGCCAAAGGAATGGTGCAGGAGATCTTCAAGTCGCTGTGGGAACGGAAGGATGAACTGGAAATCACCACTTCCGTGGAGCGCTATCTCCTCCGTTCGGCGAAATTCAAGGTTTTTGAATACCTCCGGAACACGAAATCCCGTAAAGAACATAACGAGATCGCATTTGCAGA
The DNA here is from genome assembly GCA_035565435.1 of Dyadobacter sp. GTDB lineage: Bacteria > Bacteroidota > Bacteroidia > Cytophagales > Spirosomataceae > Dyadobacter. Next base: position 10,408 of record DATMSL010000174.1, read on the forward strand.
CTATTGCGACCGCACGCATTGCACCGAAAACGACATTCTATACAACAGCCTCAAAAACAAAGTTGACGATCTGGTGGATACGCTTCCATGCCAATGCCGGCGTGTCTACAAAATGAGCCGTGAGGAAGGGCTTAGCAACAAAGAGATTGCTTTCGCACTGCTCATCTCCGAACGGGCCGTCGAATACCACATTACCAGGGCGCTCACCACGCTCCGCGCCAACCTCACCGAATATATGCACTAGAATCGCCGATGCGGCTTACGGCTAAACTCAATTTATGCTACTTTTACTTTCAGGAAGCATCACCAACCGAACTGTGGAGTACTTGAATGAAGATCAGTAAAGAACTTATTGAAAAATACCATCATGGCCACTGCACCGACGAAGAAAAGGCTGCGGTAGAGGATTGGCTGCTCAACGACGATACGGAAGAAACCATGGAATGGGGTTTGCCGAAGGAAAAAACAGCCCTGCAATCCGAAATGTGGAATGAAATTGCTGCTATCCTTCCGTCTTCTGCCGAAGCGGCTACGCCGAAAATCGAGCGCACGACCATACGTTCGCTTTGGAAACCGGCCGTGGCTGCGTCCCTGCTCGCCCTGCTGGGATCGGTTGCTTACAGTTTGAAGTACGAGTCCGCTACCCAGAAAGTCATTTCCCTCGATAATATTTCCGGCACAGAAAACAAGGCGCTGCACGAGAAAGATTTTACGCTTTCCATTGCACCGAAAAGCAATGTAGCTATCAACAGTAAAACGGGCATTATGGACTTCTGCGGAGCGGTACTGATCAATCCGAAGCAAGATATTGAGCTCACGTTTCAGGGTACTTGTGCCAACCCTGCTCAAAACCGGGAGAAAGTTTCGCTAAAAAAGGGGCAAAATTACATCGCGCTCAACTATGGTGGCAATGCACATACCGGCGAAGTGATCGTCGTTGAAGAAGGTGCTATGGTGAGCCTCCCGCCGCTCGTTTTGAAGCAGCTCATGCATCAGTTCAATATCTGACCTCACCCATGACACATTGTTTCCGGGGTGTTATCCACTTCGTCTTTTTCTCGTTGCTTTCCGTTGTTTTGCTGCCCGGCTGCCGGGAACAATCCGATGAGCAAGAACATATTGCCCAAAAGAAATACAGTATTTACGCCATGATGAAAAATGGCCAAGAATATATCCTTCAAACCGATTCGCTTATTTCGGGAGAAATTAACCCGGAAAAATCAGGCGCGAGGGTCGTACCTACGCCGCTTTATTATGAGCTGATCGTCCGTAATGGACAGTATTACAGTATCGATCGCCGCAAAAGTTCATTTGTGCGGTACAAAATTGCCAATGGGGAATTTGTGAGAGATACGGCTGTTGCGATTACGGGGTTCTCGTCCGTGGAAAATTTTAACTGGCTGTCGCAGGATTCATTAATGATCCTCGGCTACGACGAGGAGGCACATAAGGTTCGTTATGTCAAAATCGATGTCCGAAATCTGAGCGTCACCCAGGGTACAGTGCCTGTTCCCGCGCCATTCGGTAACTATAACTGGCTTTCCATTGGCTTCTCACAGTTCCTGGAGAACAAATTGTACATCGGCTATTGCTACCACACCTACACACTCGACAACTACACTACCGGCGACACTATTTACACCGCTATTCTGGATTATCCGCAGCTAGAATCACTGAAAACGCTCAAAGATACCCGCTCCGTCTATCCGGGCGGTGTGAATACCCGGCAAAGCCATTCATTTGTGACAGAAAGCGGCGATTTCTACTTCATCGCTTGTCCGGGCATAGCGTTGGGAAACTACCCCGAAAAACCGACGGGTATCTTCCGTATCAAGAAGTCCAGCGAAAAAATCGACCCATCGTATTTCTTCAATATTTCAGCATCTGCGATTAAAAACCACGGTTACGGATTTTGGTATGCAGGGAATGGCAAAGCCATCGTAAGAACCGAACG
>DATMSL010000175.1:0-8928 GCA_035565435.1 Dyadobacter sp.
AGGAGATGGTTGCAACGTTTAAATGCAACATGGTGTCTAAAGTCCTGAATTTAATCCCGGTCATTGCCATGAAAAGGACTTTACTTGCAAGTTGCCTCGCTTTACTGATGCTCTCGTGTTATCCCAGGGACTCGGAGCCCTTTGTCGGCAATGTGAAATTCGATGGGACCGGCTACCGGCCTGTTTACAAAAATCCCGAAGAGATATCCAAAGTGGAGGTTCAGGCGGCCCAGGCGCTGAAAACGCCGGGGAAAATATATACGTTCGACCGGTATCTGTTCATTAACGAGCTGGGCAAGGGCATTCACATTATCGACAATACCGATCCAAAAAAGCCTGAAAACCTTTCGTTTGTCTCGATCCTGGGCAACTACGATATCGCCGTGAAGGACAACTGGCTGTATGCCGACAACTTCTCGAACCTGCTGGTGATAGACATCGCCGATCCGAAGGTTCCTAAGGTTGTGAAAAGTGTACCCAACGCCATTCCCGTTCATAACTACCCGCCTTTGCAGGGCGTCTATTTCGAATGCGCAGACGAGAAAAAGGGCATTGTAGTAGATTGGGAAAAAGTGGATATGGCCAAGCAACCCAAATGTTACCGGTAATCACTGAACGATATTGATTTAGCTATGAAAAAGTTGATACCTCTTTTATTTCTAGGGCTTGCCGCGATCGGCCTGATGCTGCTGCTGAATGCGTGCGATGGCGACACGGCCGACTCCGGACCCAGCCCTCAAACGGGAGCGGGCGGCTCGATGGCGCGCTTCGCGATTACCGGTAACACGTTGTATATCGTCTCGAAGCAATCGCTCGAAGTGTACGATATCAATGATGCGGCGAACCCTACCAAGGCGGTAACCAAGAATATGGGCTTTGGCATCGAAACGATTTTTCCTTATCAGAAAAATCTCTTCATCGGTGCAATGGACGGCATGTACATTTATGACAATACCAAGCCGAATTCCCCTGTATTGTTGTCCAAATACACGCACGTATTTTCCTGCGATCCGGTGGTCGTGCAGGGGCGTTACGCTTATGTGACGTTGCGTGCAGGTGTGACCTGCCGGACGGGCACCGCTTTCAGCTCGCTTGATGTGGTCGATATCAGCGACCCGGCCAAGCCGCAGTTGGCGGGTAGTCACCGGATGGATTCGCCTTACGGATTAGGTGTGTCAGGTAATAAACTCTTCGTCTGTGAAGGCGATAAGGGCTTTCGGATGATGGATATCAGCGATCCTAAGGTGCCTATTCAAAAGCATTTTTTCCAGCAGGTTCCGGCCTACGATGTGATCGTGCGAAACAACCAGCTGATCGTCACCGGTAAAGAAGGTCTTTATCAATACAAATACGACGATTCGGATAGCCTTGAATACCTCAGCAAAATCCCTGTTCTATGAGAGGTACGCTTTTTACCATTTTTGCTTTCCTGTCTTCATTTTACAGCTTCGCTCAGTTTGATGTAGAAACTGCCAAACGGCATGTAATCATCAAATACTCGCCACTGCCAATGTTTGATCTGGACAACACCATTCAATTCGGGGTTGAAATACCTTTGGGGAAAGGCGATTTTGCGATACAGCAGGATCTGGGCTATGGAAATTCTTCTTTTAATGGCTGGTACCACAATGACAGCCGGCGGCCGGATAAACAGACCTTCAAGAGCCGGACGCATTTGAGGTGGTATTTTGTTGAGAAACGAAGAATGCGGGCTTATGTCGGGCCTGAGGTTTTATATAAAAAAGTGGTCTACCACGAAAGCCAGTGGGCAGGCAGGGGGTGTGATTCGCCGTGGGGCCCGTGCAGTTTTTTTCAGAACCAGGCTGTAAGGGTTGACAAAGACGTCGTGGCCGGGCATGCCCGTTTCGGCTGGCAGTTTATAACCCCAGGCCGGTTTGTTTTCGATGTTTTTACCGGTATCGGGTTTCGTAGTATTACCGCCACCTCACATTCACCGGGGATCCCCGGCTCGGATATCAACAGCATTTATGACAATTGGGAATATATTCGCCCGAATGAGAGCGATTTTCATCCCAGCGCAGTGATGGGCTTCCATCTGGGTATTCTGTTAGGAAAATACCGCCGGGATTAGCTACATTGCCATTCCAATCCCTAAACATCGGACAACTATGGACAATGCTATCAGTTGGTTTGAAATACCAACCACCGACCTGGATCGTGCTACCGCTTTCTACGAGTCGATTTTTCAGATTAAGCTCTTTCCGCTCGACACGCCCAACCTTAAAATGCGCATGTTCCCGATCGACAATCCGGCAGCCGGGGTAGGCGGGGCGCTCGTATATAGTGGTGGGTTCCATAAGCCTTCGACCACAGAAGGGCCATTGATTTACCTGAATGCAAATCCGGATGTCCAGATCGTGCTGGACCGGGTAACAGATGCCGGCGGCAGGGTAATCGTTCCTAAAACACAGATCAGCCCCGAATACGGCTATATGGCCGCGTTCATTGATCCTGAGGGAAACCGTATTGCCCTGCACTCGGCGCCGGTTGCCTAAGTCTATATTTTGACCTGTAATGTCAGGTAAAAGCCACGCCCGTCGGACGGCAGGATACCCGGACCGGGATAGCCTGTTGCTCGGCGGGTAAAATACATTTCGTTAGTCAGGTTGTTGATGCTGCCTTCCACGCGAAGGCGCTTGCATTCATAGGACAAGCTCAGATCCATGATTTTGTAGGCAGGGATAAGCCCTACCACCGATGATACTCCGCCGTCTACCGCATTGGTCGCTTCGGAATACTGGTCGGTTAGATGCGTAAGCTGGAACGAACCTTTCAACTTTTTGTAGCCCAGCCTTACGCCAGCTTTCAGGTTGATTTTCGGCACAAATTCCACCTGGTTACCTTGCACGCCAGGGATCTCGCTGTGTTTGTATTCGGATTTAATGAATGCGACATTCCCGAACAGCACGCCACTCCAATTGGTCTGCTCCGGCCTTGCGAGTCTGAGGAAATCAGCTTCCGCGTAAGATTCAATACCCACAATAATCGCCTGGCCGACGTTGCTCCTCAGCCGCAGCACACGGTTGCTCTCATCATAAAACTGCACTTCACCGATGCGGTTATCATAGTTCAGGTAAAACAGGCTTACATCGTAATTGAACAACGAGGTTTGATGGCTGCGCACGCCCAGGTCGATCGAATACCCTTTTTCATCTTTCAAATTCGGGTCGATGACCGAGGACGGGTTGGCAATGCGCATGTCGCTGAAGGTAATCGAGCGGTAGTTTTGGGATATGTTGCCGTAAAACTCAACCTTTTCGACCGGTTTATAACCAACCCCGATGCCGGCTAGCAGGAAATGGCGGCCGTTGGAGCGGTACTCGTCGGTCCGCGAGATGTTGATCACATTACCCGCAAGGTCGCGGGCGATGTTGCCGTAGTAGCCGTCCGAGGTAGTTTTAATGTATTCAAAACGCAGGCCCGGCGTGATCGAGAGCTTGTCGGTGAGATAAAAGATATTTTCTGCAAAAACGGCTACGTTTCGGTTTGGGAAGCGGTAGTCGTAGGTAATGAACCTGTCGGGCTCTGCGAACGTGAAATCGGCGTCCTTCCCTTTGCTGCCCAATCCCTGCAAATTGTGGTTATAGCCATAATAATAGCGCCCGCCGAGCAGCAATACCGACATTTTCTTGGCAACTGAATACCTTTTCAGATAACGGGCTTCGGCTCCCCAGTTGGTAAAATCACCTTTGATCAGATCACGTCCACTGTTGTCGTCGATGGTCGCCACGCGGTTGGGCCTGAAACCAAGCGAGTAGCGGTTGGCGGCAAGTCCGAAAATCCGCAGATTGAATTCGTTGCCCGCATTAAAACGATGATCCAGATGCACCGCTGCCATATTCCAGTTGACGTTGAACCAATTGCGTTCGCGGTTGGTCTGGCGGGGATTATCGGCAAACATAGCATCCGAAAGCCCGCCGGGCTGTTTGGCCAGGTAATGCATGTGTGTGATATCAAGGCCGATCGTGGTTTTATCCGAAAGCCTGTAGTCCAGGTCGGTATAAAAAGTATAGTTGTTGAAGCGGGAATTCGCGCGCCAACCGTCGGCTCTTTTGTATTGGAAAAAGGTGTAGTAGCTCAACTTTCCCACAGTCCCGCTCGCGCTCGTAAAAGCATTGTAAAACCCGAATGACCCCACGCTCTGCCTTGCCACTACCTCGATCTTCTTGTCTTGAACCGGTTTTCTCATGACAAAATTGATCAGCCCCCCGAACTGCGTGCCATATTGGAGCGAGGCTGCGCCACGCACGATCTGGATCTTACCAACGGCCTCGATAGGAGGGGTATAGTAACTTTCGGGGTAGCCCAGGGCATCGGCGCTGATGTCGTGGCCATTCTGCCGCACATTGAAATTGGCCGTCCGGTTCGGATCCAGACCGCGACCTCCGATATTGAGCTGCAAACCACCGCCCTCGTTTTCCCAGATATTGAGCCCGGCCACACGCGAGTAAACCTGCCGTGCATTGTTGGTCGATAAATTAGCGACCAGCTGCTCGGGCGTAATTACTTCTGATTTTTTACCTTCATAAATACCCATACTCTCCACGCCGCGAAGCCGGGAGAATCCGAAGTCACCCGCTTTTTCCCTCACGGTAAGCTCGTCAAGATTTTGCTCGGAGGAGGCCAGGTAGAGCTTGAAATGCAGGTCCTTCCCGCGGGCATGGAATTGCTTTTTCTCGATACGGTACCCCGATAGCGTCGTTTGCAGCGTATAGTTTCCATTCGGGACAGATTCGAAAACAAATTGACCTTTCTCGTCGGTAACGGCCGTCAGATTTTCGTTCAGAAAGATGATGCAGCCTTTGATGGCAGCGCTGTCGGATTTGGAAAAAATGTGGCCCGACAGCCTGGTTTGAGCCATGGTAATGCTACTGATCAGCAGCAGGAGGGGTAAAAATTTATAGACCTTTAATTTCATTGTTAGATGGGGTGATCCAGGATTTGTGTTGGAACGAGTCGCATTGCTGAGCCAGGTCCACATCGGGTGCAATTAATGGCTTGCCTGTACGCCCGTTCAGGGCTACGTACGAATCCACGTACACATGTGGCCGCACGAAGCCGCGCGCCGCGTAATAGTCGCGAAGCATATGCGCGTATTGCAGGATCATATCGGGTTGGGTCGACATCATTTTTTCCTGCAAGCGCGTGAGAAAATCATTGTTGTTGACCGTCTGTCGCTTTCCATTAGCGTCCGTGACGGTAAACTGGGTATATCCCGCTTTCTCCATCAACATAACTCTCCACGAAAACCGGTAACCTTCCTCAGTCCAGAAGAGCTCATCAGGATAAAGCAGGTACCGGAACGGGAAAACGATTTGGAATACAAAAAACACTACGAAAACTGCTTGCACCGCCGGTTGCATCAATGCCGGAAACCGGTAACGTCCCGCGGGCTTTGTAGCGACCGTTGGTAGTCGCAGCAGACTTTCGGCATAGCTGATAAGCTTCTGGTGAAATGCAGCCGGGAAAAATATGAGCGCAGTGAAGATCATGATATAGGGAAACATACCGATGGGGAAAAGCAGCGAAGTAAGCAAATGGAACACTACGACCGACAAGTAGGCAAACGGCCTGGTGCGGCGGTTCCAGAGCAGGAACCCGATGCTCAGATCATAAATGCAGCCTATCCAGCTGAAAATATAGGCCGTTTCACCATGATTGAATAGCTCGCCGATCAGCAGGGTGTCGTTTTTGGCGGGCAACCATATTTTCAATGGCAATGCTTCAAAAAGCCAGTCGCTGTTGAGCTTGGCGATGCCTGCATAGAAGTACAACATGCAAACGAGCACGCGAATGCAGTCGATGCACCAGGCGGGGATCTCTCCGGCGCGTGCGGTTTCATTATGGCGCGCATCAACCGAAAACATCGTATGGGCAGGCAGGAAGATGAGCATAAAGCAAATCAGGCTCACAAAATAGTAGTGGTTCAGATATGTGCTTTTGTCCATAAGCTCGATGTAGGTGAAGCTTAGGAAAAGCGCGACGGACGCCAGCCGGTAGTACCAGCCGATGGCCAGCAGCAATGCTGAAATGCCGCACACCGCGAAAAGAAGATAGGTCCATTCGCCAAGCGGTTTGACAAACCCCAAACCATAAAAAGAGAAAAAGAACTGCGGGCTGATATACAGTTCCCTGACCCATCCCAAAGCAACAAAACGGACCGTGCTGATCAGCAGCATCAGCCCGAAAATGGCTCTGAATACGGCCAGGGGAGCCGCCGAGGTGTATTTTTGCAGATATGCCCGCATGGTGTATTAGTCCCCGTCGTTGTCGGTATAGGTAATGGTGATACTCATGGCCGAGCTCATATCCACTTTCAGCATCCGTACGGCCTTTTGCATTTCGTTGTAGGTGTCTTTCATGGCCTGGTTATTGGTTTTAACCTCCTCGTACAAATTGGGTTTCAATGCGTCGAGCTTGGCTGTCGCTGCCTGGAATTGTGTGTTGATCGTCTCGCTCAGCAATTTGCCTGTGCTGCTGTCTTTGGCGCCTAATGCATCCAGGTAGGTTTTTAGGCCCAGGCCGGCCTCTGATGTAACAGCGTGTCTTCCATTGAAGAAATCAACGTAGGCCTTGTGCGCCGTTTGGGCGAGAGCCTTGGAAATGTCCTTTTTATAGAATGCCTCCACTTTCTCAGCTGCCGGAACACCGTTGGCCATAGCGCCCGAAGGAATCCCGAATTTGCCCGAGCGGATGTAGCGCTCATAATGCAGCACAGTGGCATTGACCATCAGCGAAGTCGATGAGCCGATGTCAAGACCGGTTTTGCTGATAAATGTGTTGAGGTACTCGCCCTTCCAGTCTCCAATGACCTTACCCAATAGTGATTCCATGCGTGTGACCACACGGGTAATGTAAGCGAGTTTCTTGGCTGCGTCCTTGTCAGTGGTGTATTGAGCAAGAATGGCGGTATCGTTCGCTCCAAGGCCGTTGATAAGGTAATCGAGCGCCGGGAAACCCTGGGTAGGGTAGGATGCAGGCACTTCAAGATTTGATGCTGGGTCGGCGATATTGGCGGCAATGCCTGCCTCGCTAGCAGGATAGATATTGAAAAAGTTTCGGATCGCCTGTTTTTCGCCCGGACCGAAATCGAACAATTCTACGCGCTCCCATGCTACATAAGCTTCCGCCCACGCAGCGCGGAATTCGGTCAAAGTTTGCGCATCGGGCTTAGCCGTAAATGCTTTGGACTTAGCTGTCATCAGATCAAATTTGGTTTTGAACTGGTCGTAGGAAGGAACTATCACATTTTCAGCAAGCGCTTTGAGCATCACCGACCGGTCTTTTCCTTCGTCGGTAGGCTGTGGATCGGGCTTATCGCTTCCGCCCGAACAGCCGAGGAAAAGCATTGTCAGCAGGAGCGCGAAGTACTTTTTCATTCTTATCAGAGGTTAGATTTAAAACGACAAATGGTGGACCGGCAAAATGCCGATCCACCCACTTGAAAAGAGGTAATATGTGCCGTTACAGCTTGAATTTCTTGGTAATGGCCTCCGAAGCCGCGTTAATCTTGTCATTGGTCAGATCCCAGAAGCCGTTTGGCGAAGTCGGGCCGATAAGTCCCAGCAGGATCGCGTCGGAGAAGTTCGAGTCGGCACCATTGATCGCGCAGTAACGCAGCGAGTAAATGAAGCCAAGGCCTTCTCCGATAGCATGCGCACGTGCAGGGTCGTCCGTACCTGTTTTCCATTTGCCGAGGTAGCCGTTAGCAGCTTTCGCGATGGCCTTTTCCAGCGCTGTGCGGATGAAAGTGGCCTGTGTTTTCAGCTCGGTTTTATCGTTGTTTACGATCGCAACACGGCCTTTGACAAATGCGCTATGGACTTTCGCGTAGTCGTCCTTGTTATATTCCCAAAGGTATGAACCTAAAAACTGCTCGGTTGCTTTCGCGCCCTTTACACCGTCCGTTGCGCCTTCGAGCAGGATCGGGTTGGGGGTAAGCAAGCCGAACGCTTCATCCCAGTTGTGTTCCAATGTAGTGTATTTTTTCCCTGAAACCAATGTTTTGTTATCTGCTTCCAATCCTTTGTCTAGCAGAACATTGCTGATATAATCGAGCTGCAACGCACCGATGAGGCCTTTCTGGATGATCTGGCCCATTTCAATGCCCTTAGACGTAACCAGGTAGTTGCCCAATTTGCCGGCCACACCTTTTGCCGCTTTTACCTTCACCGCCTTGCTGGCTTCGGCCATCTCGCCAAAGTAGCCTTCAAGTGCTGTGCGGTTTGCCTCTGCTTCCGCCGATGCTTTCGATGAAGCGGTCACGTTGCGAAGTTGGACGCCGGATGCGTTCAGGTCGGCACCATTCACCACAACAGCTCCTGATTTAATATCCTTGAACGGGTTACCACTATTCGCAAACAGATTTTTCATGACAGCGGCATCCAGCGTTGCCGAGTCACGCACCGCACCACCGATGTAGTAGTTCAATGCCTGGAACATCCTGTAACGGTCGGTACCTGATTTCAGATCAGCAGTTGTATCACCTTTGGCGTCGATGAAAAGGCTTTTATAGGGTGTAGTGGCTGTTACTTTCGCGTAGTCGATCTTGGCGCGAAGGTCTTGCTGAGCAGGAGGTGTTGGTTCGTCGTCATCAGAGCAGGAAATAAGTCCGAATGCTGCGACAGAGGCAAGCAATATAGCCCGCAACTTGAAATTGTAGTGTAGCATTTATCCAGTAGGCGTTTTTGTTAGGGATGTAACCAGATGATTTATTTAGATTAAATATAAATCTAGGCAAACATATATATTATTTAGAATTGGAACAAATTATAAAGCAAAGAGTGTGGAAAAAGATTTTGGGACCCAAATGTAAAAGGGACATTGCTCTTGAATGCGAGCCATTTGCCCAGGTTCTTTTGGTTCATTTCCATGATTCCGCACATATTTGGCCTGTCAGCCTTGGGT
>DATMSL010000176.1:0-8852 GCA_035565435.1 Dyadobacter sp.
CTTTGCCAAAGCGCTGGCGGCCGACAAACGGCACCTGATCCTGATCGGTGCGAAAGAAGCCCTATTGGAAGCGCTCGTGCGTGAAATTGTACAAAAGCACCGGGTGCTGGTGCATTACCTCGTCGCGGACGACGCCGATACCGGAAGCATTATATCGGCCTGTGAAAAGATCAACGACCGGTTTGAGGTCGATTTCTTAATTAATTACGCTGAAACCGGGTTTCACCAGCGGCTGGAAGACTACGACATCCGCACGCTGGACAGAAAATTGAAAACCAATCACGCCAGCGGGATACTTTATCTGCACCAGTTGCTGCCCAACCTGCTGCTTCACGCATATGCGCAGGTGATCGACCTCTGGCATTGCCCGCATCCCGTACCGGTTTGGGAACAGGCGTTGCTGACATTCAATAAGCGTTTTGCCGAACACCTCAATTCAGAACTGAACGAAGCCGGCCTGGTTATTCATAGTGTTGCACTACCGGCATTCGCAGCGCCCGAATCGGCGGAGAAGGCAGCTGCAATCCTGGAAAATGTGCTGCCATCTGTTGGAGAAAGGCGGCTGCTGACGCGCTAGTGTTATTTATTTCCATGAAATCCCGCGCGCCAGCCCCTTAAATGGTAGATTTGCGAAATCACCACATCAACATTTTCATGGAAAACATTCTGATCAGGCAGGCGCGGCTCGACGAACTTCCCACACTTCTTCAATTCGAACAAAATCTGATTGCAGCCGAGCGCCCGCTCGACGATACGCTTATAAGTGAGGAATTTCATTATTACGATCTGGAAAAAATGATCCGCAGCGATGAAGCGGAGGTTCTCGTAGCCACGCTGGATGGCAGGCTGATCGCTAGCGGGCATGCGCGTATCCTCGAAGGGAAGCCGTATAGCAATTTCAAACGGTATGCATTTCTGGGTTTCATGTACACGGAGCCGGATATGCGCGGTCGCGGGGTCAACAAACTGGTTATCGATGCACTGGTGGAATGGGCACGGGAAAAAGGCCTGGACGAGGTCCGGTTGCAGGTTTATTCCGACAATACACCGGCGGTAGCCGCTTATGAAAAAGTAGGTTTCAAGAAGATACTCACTGAAATGCGGCTGGCCAACCGGTAGGTAGTGACGGTTGGGTGTGGTCAGGTGTAGTCATGTATTGTCAAGTATAGTCATGTGTGGTCATGTGTGATTAAGAGTTGTCAGGTTTGGTCATGTATTGTCATGTATTGTCAAGTGCAGTCATGAATTGTCAATTATGGTCAGGTTGTCAAGCGATTGTTTTACAAATACCTGGCCCGTCCTGACAACTCCTGACTACACTTGACAACTCTTGACAATACATGACCAAACCTGACAACTCCTGACCACATTTGACAACTCTTGACTACACCTGACAACTCTTGACCACACTTGACTATTCCTGACCATCATACATCGTAAGGGAGCATGTCATGAAATGATAAGTCGTTGGCGCGTGCGGGTAAGCCGTAGGCGCAGGGGCAGCAATACCTTTGTTGCATCCAAAAACAACTAAACAATCGACATATGAAAATGCTCAAAAATGTAATGCTCATCAATGCAATCAGTTCAGGTGCAACGGGTTTGGGGCTGGCTGTTTTCCCGAAAGTAGTTGCGGGGCTGTTCGAAACCACGGCAACTATGCCTTTTATTGAAGTTGGTATTTTCCTCATCGCATTTGCCGCGCTGGTCTTTTCCGTAGGCCGTGGTAATCCAATGAATGCGCGGGCCGTCAGGTTGGTGATTGTGTTGGACACGCTTTGGGTAGTCGCCAGCGCGGCCATTGTGCTGTTCCAGCCGTTCCCGATTTCGCTCATGGGTTATGGGTTAATCGGCGCCATCGCAGTTTGGGTTGCGGCAATGGCCTACTTCCAATCTGTTGGTGTCCGACAAATTTCTGTTCCCAGGTAAATACCGGCCGGTCTAAATCCAGTCTTACGGCATTCCCTGTCGCCATCCGGTCGGCAGGGTTTTCTTTTTTGTATATAAATCCTCATTTTAGGTGACTCAAACTTTTGCCTGAAACCGATTATCCAGCCATGAATTTAGCCGACATCGCCGCACTGCGCCTTGCTAATCAACAGATTTTAAATACCCGTTTTACTGACCCTGCCGAATTGGTTGCCTGGATGGGTGCGGTGCAGTCGCAGGATTTTGCTATGGCGAAATGGGCGTTGGGCATGCGGCTCAAAAAAGCCACGGATGCCAGTGTGGAGCAGGCGATCGACGCTGGCGGCATTATCCGGACGCATATCATGAGACCTACCTGGCATTTTGTAGCCAGAGAAGACGTTCGCTGGATGATGGACCTGACCGCGCCTCATGTTTATAAGCTGGCGGGTACAATGTATCGTCAATTGAAACTGGATGATGCCGTTTTCAAGGTTACCAACGACGTGATCGGCAAATTGCTGGCCGACGGCGCGGAGCTAACGCGCGAAGAAGTCATTGCGGAGGTCAATAAGGCCGGCATCGAAACCGACAACCTGCGTGCGACACACATCATGTTCCAGGCGGAGCTGGACAAGATCATCTGCAACGGTGCGCGGCGCGGGAAGAAATTTACCTATGCATTGTTCGACAGAAAGGTGCCTGCTTCGGCGCTTTTGAAGCGGGAAGAAGCACTGGCTGCGTTGGCCAGGCGGTATTTTACAAGCCACGGGCCGGCCACTGTGCAGGATTTCGCATGGTGGAGCGGCCTGTCGTTGACCGATTCGAAGCTGGGTTTCGAATCCGTTCGCGCTGAGTTTGAAACAGCAAATGTCGACGGGCGCGAATACCTTTTTACCGCCATTGCAGAACTTCCGAGGGTACACGGAAAAGCAATACTCGTTCCTGCCTTCGACGAGATCACCATCGGCTATGCTGATCGTAGCGCAGCCGTGGACGATGCGGTCGCGCAAAATCCGGAGTCGGGCGGCGGCATTTTTAAACCGGTTGTCATGGTAAAAGGTAAGGTGGTGGCAGCCTGGCGGCGAACCGAGAAAAAGGATGCTGTTCATATCGAGCTTTCCCGGTTATCTAAAATCCCCGCGGCAGCCGAGAACTCGCTGGAAGCAGCCGGTACGGCTTATGCCCGGTTTATCGGAAAGAAGAATGCGGTATTTCAATAGAGGTTCGAATCAAAGCAGCCGCTCGATTTTGTAATACTCGATGTGTTCTTTGAAAAAGGGCTTGGAGAACTTTTTAAAACCAAAACGTTCGTAAAATCGGAGCGCATCCGTGCGGGCGTCGCACCACATGCGTGTGTATCCTTGTGCTTGCGCGTATGCGATGGCATGTTGGAGGAGCCTCGAACCCAGCCCTTTTCCCTGCAAGCCGGGCAGTGTCGCAAATTTGCGGAACCGGATGTCCTGACCGTCACCAAACAATGAAATGACGGACACCAATGTACTTTCAAAATACAAGCCGAAATGGGTACCGTTTTCATCCTCAGGTACTTTTACAAACTCGCGTGGCTTGTCCGGCCAGAGTACCAGATGCCGGATTTCCATTAAATCATCGGCATTAACTTTTTGAATTTCAATTGAATCCATTTCTTTCATTTAATCTAAAAAATAGCTAACTACACGAGCCCTTCCTGCAAAAATACGCCTTATCCAACCCGCAACAACATGACGCAGCCGGCCGCATTGCAAAAAGAAGAACGATTGTTCTGGTCGACAGGACTCGGAACCGATGTGTGGCAAATGTTCTGCGCTGCCCGTGACGGTGACCTGGAAAAGGTGAAAAAGTTGCTGGCCAAAGATGCCTCGCTCGTGCGCGGCGCCTACGACTACCGAACGCCGATGTCGTTCGCCGTGGCCAACGACCGGTTGGAAGTGGCTGCATACCTCTTACAACACGGCGCAAGTCCGGTAGACTCCGGCACAGGCGACCCGCTCATTCAAATGGCCCGCGACCGTGGTTTCGGAGCAATGGAAGAATTGCTGGAACGGGCATTGAACCGGCACAAGGGCTCGGAGGCCGGGAAGCAGATTGCCGTAGCTATAAGAAACAGGGATTTCAATGCCTTTGCTACATTATTGAATAGCTCCGAAGAATACATTCATGCTACCGACGATGAAGGAAACCAGCCTATTCACTGGGCTACCATGTCGCGCCAGCCGGAGATGATCGACGCGTTGCTGGATCGTGGGGCGGATATTAACGCCAGGCGGCCCGACCATGCACGGCCCGTCCAGCTGACCAACGGCGACTATTCCTACCGTGGTTGGCGGGATGTGCCTGCGGATTGGCCTTGGAAACCCAACGATATTTACTTGCATCTCGTGCGTAAAGGCGCATATGTGGATATCTGCATGGCTGCATTGAAGGGAGACGAAGCGAGGGTAAGGGCATTGCTCGATCTGGATCCATCACTCGCCAATAAGCCTTCCGAATATGTTACCTATTATGCCGGTTCCGGTACGCCATTGAAAAATGCGGCAATGGCCGGACGAATGGCGATCGTCAAACTGTTGCTCGAAAAGGGCGCGGATCCCAACTTGCCCGAAGAAGGCATTGCGCCAATGGGCCATGCGTTACATTCAGCGGTGGTGTATAACCATATCGAAATCGTCAGACTGCTCCTCGAACACGGTGCACATCCAAATGTGCCGGTAGAAAGTTCTGCGGATTCGCTCACTGCGGCTTTGGAGCGCGGTGACAAGGCGATGATTGACTTGCTTTGTTCTTACGGCGCGGCGCGATCGCTCGATTTGCTGGCATATTATGGAGACATCCAGACGGCCGCAGCTGTTTTGAAGGCCAACCCCGCGCTGGCGAACGATGCATCCGCTCTGGAAACGGCCGCCGGGCAGGGAAACGAAGATTTCGTTCGGCTGATGCTGCATTACCAGCCCGACCTGGCGAAACAGATTGCCGTGGGTGTGCGGAGTCAGGGCCCGCAGGATGCTATCAAAAGTCGTGAGCTTACGGAATTCCTCTTTCAGCGCGGTATGAATGCTAATGCCGGAAACTGGCTTGGAATTACCCCTTTGCACCGGTTTGCAGAGCGTGGCGATATCCATAATGCCGGATTGTTTCTCGAACACGGTGCCGATATCGACGCGATCGACGAGCAGCATTGTACCACGCCGCTAGGTTGGGCCGCCAAAGCAGGCAAAGCAGAAATGGTGCAGTTTTTGCTCGAAAAAGGCGCTAATCCCCATTTGCCGGCCGACAGAACCTGGGCACGTCCGCGTGCGTGGGCGGAGAAGCGCGGACATGAGGCGGTGCTCGCATTATCAACGTTATAGCATGTATTCCCATGGAACCCGGCAATGACAAGCCCGAACCTTTCATATCTCATGCCGAACCGGTATTGTCGGTGAAGGATGTGGCCGAAACTGTTAAATACTGGCATGAAGTGCTGGGCTTTCCCGGCCATTGGACCTGGGGTACCCCGCCAAATCATGGAGGCGTCTCATGGCATGGCGCATTCATTCAGTTTTCGAGGGACATCGAGGCGGCCGAACGGATGCGTAGTCAGTGTGTATGGATCAGGGTTAAAAATATCCGGGAACTGTACCAGTTGCATCGCGACCGAAAGGCTGAGATTATCATGCATTTGGAGAAGCAGCCCTGGGGTTTTGAGGAGTATGTAGTCCAGGACCTAAATGGCAACTATATCACATTCGCTGCTCCTGCCACTTCCGGCAGCGAGAGCAAGTCGCAGCCGCTGCCGGCCAATGTAAGAACACTGGGCCGTGCGCTCACAACCGACGAATACCGCAAACTTGCTGAATCGGTGGGGTGGTCGGGTACACAAGCGGAAGATATACTCCAACAAAAGCTCGATGCTACAATTTTCACAGCAGTTGCAGAAAATACCGAAACCGGCGAGGTGATCGGCTGCG
The DNA here is from genome assembly GCA_035565435.1 of Dyadobacter sp. Classification (GTDB taxonomy): domain Bacteria; phylum Bacteroidota; class Bacteroidia; order Cytophagales; family Spirosomataceae; genus Dyadobacter. The sequence continues at coordinate 5,859 of DATMSL010000176.1, forward strand.
CGTTGGTATTGGGGGATGGCCTTAGCTTTTTCTACATCAAAGACGTCATGGTGCATCGCGACTGGCAACGAAAACAAGTTGGGTCGGCAGTTATGAGAGAAGTAAAGCGCTGGCTGGATGCCCAAGCGCCTCAAGGAGCTTTGGTAGGACTCTTCACCGGACATGTATTGGCCCCATTCTACCAGCAAACCGGCTTCTGCGAGGCTTTTGGCATGATCCGCATTATCGACCGATCTCAATTGGGGTAGGGTTGTTCATTGAAAACAACCCTGCCCGGTATACCAGGTCCGTTTCAGAACACTACCATCCGAAACCGTAATCTTCCCCATGGTTACTCGATCCTCCCCAAAAGCTGCCGTGCTGCCAGTCAAAGTAAATGGCGTTGATCGGGCCGCTCGTGCGAGGCTGATAGCTGAGCCTATAACCCATCCGGGAGAGCTCTTTTCGCGTCCAGTCGGGCATAGACTGGTTGAGTATCAATCCGCCCGGGTCTTTTTCGTGTTCACCGAAACTCGCGTACATCTGTAAAGTCTTGAAACTGGGTGCTTCCGTCGCTTCCTGTACCGTCATTCCAAATTCTACGACATTCAAAAAGAATTGGAGCAGCAACTGATCTTGTTCATCGCCGGCCTGCTTGGCGAACGACAGGAATGGTTTGCCGTCTTTCATCGCCAGGCTCGGCGTGAGGGTAACCCTTGGCCGTTTGCCCGGTTCCACTACATTGAACGGGTTTTCGCGCGCATCGAGCACGAATGACTGCATGCGTTGGCTAAGCCCTACACCGGTGTTACCCGCAATGCACGCAGGTACCCAGCCGCCGCTCGGCGTAATGCTTACCACCCAGCCTTCCTCGTCGGCCGCTTCGACGGACGTTGTACCCGCCGTGAATTCCTCCATGAATTTTTCGTCGAGCCCATTTGCATTGCGGTTCAGCGATGCCTGAAAATTGCCCCAGTTTTTGATCTGGTCCGTGAAAGGGTTCTTTTTACCTTCAAAAGGGTAGGGGTCGCCGGGTAATACCTTCGCGTTGTTGCGTTCCCAATTGATCTGTTTTAACCTTTCTTTCGCATATTCTTTCGAAAGCAAACCCTTCATCGGCTCTTCCGGTGCAAATGCCGGGTCACCATAGTAAAAGTCGCGGTCGGCGAAAGCCAGGTTCATGACCTGGTATAATGCATGCACATAGCGTGACGAGTTGTATCCCATGCCCTTCAAATCAAGGTTCTCGAGCATATTCAGGGCTTGCAACATTACCGGCCCCTGCGTCCATTGCTGCATTTTATAAACTTCGATTCCCTTGTAGTTTGTCATCAAGGGCTCTTCGATCTTGACCTTCCAGTTAGCCATGTCCTGCTCGGTGATAAGGCCGCCCTGCTCCTGGCAACCGCGTGCGATCTCTTTGGCAATATCTCCTTTGTAGAACCGGTCGTAGGCAGCATAGATAGCTTCCTTGCGGTTTTTGCCGTTTTTGAGTGCCAATTGCTCGGTATCTACGAGTTTTTGCAAGGTTGCTCGTAGGTCCTTCTGAACGAATATTTCTCCGGCATCGGGGGCTTCCCGTTTCTGGCCCAGGTGCGGCAGGAACACTTTGGTTGAATACGGCCACTTTTTGATCTGGTCCTTGCCTCTTTCAATGGAATTAGCCGTTTGCGCTTCGATGGGGTAGCCTTCGGCCATTTGCATCGCAGGAGCTAGGACTTCTTTCAGGCTCATGGTGCCGTATTCTGCCAGCATGGTCATCAGGCCTCCGGGTGTACCGGGTGTAGTGGCGGCCAGCGGACCATATTCAGGCGGGTATTTCATACCCTTCTTTTTGAAGAAATCCGCTGTAGCGCCCGTCGGGGCGACGCCCATCGCATTGATAGCGATCACCTTTTTGGTTTTGGGATTATAAATCAATGCCTGCGTTTCACCGCCCCAGCTTAATACATCCCACATCGTGCAGGTAGCCGCAAGCATCGCGCACGAGGCATCGACGGCATTACCGCCTTTGCTGAAAATCATGGTCCCCGCGGTTGCAGCCAGCGGCTTGCCGGTAATGCCCATCCAATGTTTGCCATGCAGCGGCGGCTTTTGGGTGGTAACGGGGAAATTGTTGAAAGACTGTGAAAAGGCTGAAAAGCCGCAAAACAGCAGTCCGATCGTTGAGCGTAAAAGGAGTTTTGGTTTCATAAAACGTGGTTAGGAATTTTTAGGCTGTCGGTACGTCGAAGATTCCTAGTTCGCTCCGAAATGCCGCTGCCCGATAGCCGAAGATACAAAATAAGCACGTCAGGCCGATCGTAAAAGCAGCCTCTCATCATTTTGTTAGTCGGATATCCCTATACGTTTTACCTCAATCAAAACAAACTCCCCTGCACAAACGCTTCGCCGGGTAAACCCAGCAGCGGCATCCGAGCGATTTCCCGGCATTTGGAACCGCTGACAAGCGATCGTTTCAGCAAAATCATTTCGGTAACACGGAAAGATGACCGGAACTTCTTGTACATCCATTCTTTCGCGGCACTGTTTACTTGCATAGGGGTCATTTTACGGGCGACGGTAACGTGAGGATCGGAGCAAAACCTGAACTCGCCGGAAGCCCATTTGGAAAGGTGATCAACCGTCTCGTTTTTAAGTGTTTTGACCAAGCTGTTGACTCGCTGCGATGAGCCTTCTTCCAGATCCACATAGAAGGTACCGCCTTCGTATTTATTGAAACCATCCAGCTCGATGCGGAATGGTTCAATGTGCCGGGCCACCTTTTCAAATCCGTGAATAACCCGCTCGAGTTTGTATTCGTGGATAATGCAGTTGAAGAGCGTAAGGTGAGGACGGAGATGGGCTGCCTGCTCACAGCCATAAGCTTTTTGGAAATACTGCTTGACGCTCCCGATCGCGGCTTCGGTTACCGGATCACAGGAAAAAACCAGGAGATACTCATAGAGATGCTCCCGGATGTTCCTGATCGTACTCAAATCGTTGTTGTTGAAGTGAATAGATTTCATGATGATG
>DATMSL010000177.1:0-45949 GCA_035565435.1 Dyadobacter sp.
ATGAACCGGACGATATCAGTTAAAACCATCCGTAATTCTCCTGATCCCGCCAGCTACCACCCTCAACCTGTGCTGATTTATAGAGACTTACTAAAAAGAACTACGTTATGAAAAACCTGGAAATGATCGGTATAGGCCCGATGGAGCGTCCGGATGTGGCCCTGGCACTGGCGCTCTCAGAAGCCGGAGCTTTCCCAGTAATCCACCTTGGACGAGATCAACAAACCGCTACGAACGCCCTGGGAAAAATGGCCATCAAAAGCAAAAAACCATTTGGCGTAAGTTATTCCGAAAACACCCCGCTAACAATCACTTTACCTGAACAAGTTAAACTAGTAATTCTACCATATGGTCTGACTTTTCCTAACTCTTCAAATTCTATCCAGGTCATTTTCCAGGTCCGCAGCATAGCCGAAGCAAAACAGGCAAAGGCAAGCGGCGCAGCGGGCATCATCGCGAAAGGCAATGAAGGAGCCGGTCTGGTGAGCAACGATTCGTCCTTCATCTTGTTTCAACGTATAATGCGGGAGGTTAGCGATATTCCGGTTTGGGTGCAAGGCGGGATAGGCGTCCACAATGCAGCGGCGATTACGGCCCTTGGCGGGCGCGGCGTGGTGCTCGACAGCCAGTTGCTTCCTTTCCCCGAATGTTCTGCTCCGACTTCGCTTAAAACGATCAGTGAGAAACTGAACGGCAACGAAACCCGCGTGATCGACGGCTTTCGCGTACTCGTGAGGCCAAACTCACCCGCATTGCCCGCGCAGCCTGCTCGCGAAGACCTGCACCCGTTCCTGCACACACTCGACCTCGACCAGGGTTATATCCCCATGGGACAGGACATTGCGATCGGTACCGACCTTTTCAAACAATACAAGAAGCTTCCGCGACTCGTATTTGCCATCAAAGAGGCCATGTACGGCCATTTGCGGCAAGCCAAACACCTTAATCCGCTGGCGGCGCACAACGCGCTGGCGCGGACACTCGGCACACACTACCCTATTGCACAAGGCCCGATGACACGGGTTAGCGACGTGCCTGCCTTCGCCGCAGCCGTCGCCGATGCAGGAGCATTGCCTTTTGTGGCATTGTCGCTCCTGAAAGGCGAAAAAGCCCGTAACCTGATCCGCGAAACCCGCGACCTCGCCGGCGGCAAGCCCTGGGGCGTAGGTATCCTCGGCTTTGCAGACGCCGAGCTTCGTGAAGAGCAGCTTGGCTACATTACCGAAGAGAAGCCGCCCGTCGTGCTGATCGCTGGTGGCCGTCCGTCACAGGCAAAACCACTGGAAAAACTGGGCATCAAGACATTCCTGCACGTGCCTTCGGCGCCATTGCTCGATATGTTCCTCAAAGAAGGCGCCAAACGGTTCATTTTCGAGGGGCGCGAATGCGGCGGTCACGTAGGACCGCTTTCGAGTTTTGTGCTTTGGGAAAAGCAGATTAACAGGCTTTTGCAGGAGGAACAGACCGAGCAGCTTGAAGTCTTCTTCGCCGGAGGTATCCACGATGCATTTTCAGCCGCGATGATCTCCGTCATGACTGCTCCATTGACCGCGCGCGGCGTCAAAGTCGGTGTCTTAATGGGTACCGCTTACTTATATACGCAGGAGGCTGTCACTACGGGCGCTATTCTGCCGCAATTCCAGACGCAGGCTCTGGCACACACCGAAACTGTCCTGCTCGAAACCGCTCCCGGCCATGAAACCCGTTGCCTGGAATCGCCTTTCGCCGCCGATTTCAATGCGGAAAAAGCGAGGATGGAGGAAGCCGGTCTGGACAAAAAAGAGGTTTGGGCCGAACTTGAAAAATTGAACGTAGGCCGGCTCCGTATTGCTGCCAAAGGTATTGAGCGCCAGGCCGACAACCTGGTAAAAATCGGAGAGGAAGAGCAAATGAGCCGTGGCATGTACATGATCGGCCAGGCCGCTGCGATGCTCGACAAAGTAATGACGATGAACGAGTTGCACGAAGATGTCGCAACCGGCAACTACGCATATATCGGCCGGGCAAGCCTGCCGAAACCACCAAGAAGGAAAAAGAAAGCATTGAATGTCGCGATCGTCGGAATGGCTTGTATTTATCCCGGCGCACGCAATATCGAAGAATTCTGGGGGAATATCCTGGGTGGCAAAGACTGGGTAACCGAGGTCCCCGACGACCGCTGGAACAAGGCCTTATACTACGACCCTACCGTTTCCGACGGTAGCAAATCGCATTCGAAATGGGGCGGTTTTATTCCAAAAATCGATTTCGACCCGGTGGAATTCGGCATTCCGCCGCAATCGCTGGCGGCGATCGATCCTACCCAGCTGCTGAGCTTGCTCGTAGCGAAGCAGGCGCTTGAAAATGCAGGCTATGGCGCGGATGCAAACCACGATAATGTGTCGGTGATCATCGGTGCGGAAGGCGGTAACGACCTGGCCAACAACTATGGTTTCCGCTCGCTTTTCACCCAGTTTTTTGGAGAAATCCCCAAAGAGCTCGACAACGCTTTGCCCAAATTGACGGAGGATTCATTCCCCGGCGTACTGGCGAACGTTATTTCCGGCCGCATTACCAACCGCCTGAACCTGGGCGGACGCAACTATACCGTCGATGCAGCCTGTGCCTCGTCGCTGGCTGCCATTGATCTGGCCTGCCAGGAGCTGATCCTGGGCCGTTCAGAAATGGTCCTCGCCGGCGGTGCCGACCTGCACAACAGTATCAACGACTACCTGATGTTTTCCAGCACCCACGCGCTCTCACGCAAGGGCCGGTGCGCCACATTCGACTCCGAAGCCGATGGTATCGCGTTAGGCGAAGGTGTGGCGATGGTGGTCCTGAAACGCGAAGAAGACGCCTTACGCGATGGCGACACGATTTATGCCGTCATCAAAGGCGTAGGCGGTTCGAGCGACGGTAAGAGCCTGGGTCTCACCGCCCCACGCAAATCGGGCCAGGTTAAGGCATTGGAACGCGCTTACGACCAGGCGGGCATTTCGCCGGCCGAGCTGGGCCTTGTGGAAGCGCACGGCACAGGAACGGTGGTGGGAGACAAAACAGAGCTCAGCGCATTGACCGAAATGATGCTGGCCTCCGGCGCATTGATCAACCAGACGCATTTAGGGTCGGTTAAAACACAAATAGGCCATACCAAATGCGCCGCGGGTCTCGCGGGCCTCATGAAGGCTGCATTGGCGGTGTATCACGGGATCAAGCCGCCGACCATTAACCTGAAAACGCCAAACACTTACTATAATCCGGAAACGAGTCCGTTCGCATTCCAAACCAAGCCTGCGCTCTGGACCGACGACCGCAGGGTTGCGGGGATCAGCGCATTCGGTTTCGGAGGGACTAATTTCCACGCAGTTATCGAAAGCGCTTCTGCTAAAAAGCCGCGCAAATCGGCGAAGGTATGGCCAGCCGAAATGCTGGTTTTCCGCGGGGAAACGCTTGCGGAAACGGAGAAACTTTTGAAGGCTGCGCATGATATCCTGGAAAATGAATCGGTTTCGTTGCGGGATGTGGCTAATAGCTTGAATTTGTATAGTGAAAAGCCCGTGCAGATTTGTATTGTGGCGGAAAATCATGTGGATGCACGGGCCAAGCTGAATGCGGCGCTTTCTTATGCCAGGCAGAGTTTGGCGGCATCGGGGCGGGGCACGAAGGAGACCTTCGCGCCAAACGGTAAGGAGACCTTCGCGCCAACCGGTTCGGGAGTGAGGGGCATTTACTATATTAATACAGCCCCGGGTAAAGTAGCATTCATGTTCCCTGGCCAGGGTAGCCAACGTGTGGATATGGCGCGCGATTTGTTCGTAGCGTTCCCTGCGATGCGGAAGTTGTTGAAAAAACACCCGTCCTATCAGCAGATTATCTTCCCCGACGCTGTATTCGATGAGCAATCGGCGAAGGCTCAAAAGGAGAAAATCAAGGATACCCGCCTGGCACAGCCATTGCTAGGCGTAGTTGACCTGGCGATAGCAGAATTACTCAGGGATTTTGGCATACAACCAGACATGGTAGCCGGGCATAGCTACGGCGAGCTGCCTGCATTGTGCTTTGCGGGTGTATTTGAGGCCAATCAGCTCGTTCCGCTCAGTGAAAAACGTGCAAAATCCATCCTCGACGCGATCGGCGACGATAATGGCGCGATGGTGGCCATAAACTGCCCCGAAGACGAACTGACGCGCATTGTATCGGAGATCAACCACATTTATCCGGTGAACCACAATTCGCCGCGCCAATGGGTGCTCGCAGGCACCACGCCGGCGATCGCCGAACTGACCGCGAAACTGACGGAACTGAAAATTTCCTTTCGCCAGCTGGAAGTAGCCTGTGCATTCCACAGCCCGCTTTTGGCAGGTTCGAAAGACCTTTACGCGGCGGTATTGAACGAAGTGGCGTTCAGCGAACCTACGCTCGCCGTGTGGTCGAATACCACCGCGGCGCCCTATCCGACCTCACCAGAAGCCATCAAGGAACGCCTGGCCGATCACCTTGTGCGGCCGGTTCGTTTCTCGGAGGAAGTCGCGCAGATGTACGAGGACGGCGCCCGCGTTTTCGTGGAAGTAGGCCCGGGGAAAGTACTCACCGGCCTTACCAAATCGATTTTGGGCAAAGAAGAAATTTGTCTCCACACCGAAGACAAAGACCAGCCGGGTATCGTGCAACTGCTGCACACCCTGGCTGGCTATGTCGCCACGGGCAGAAATATTGATTTCAACAAACTATTCGAAGACCGGGACACCCGCGTGCTGGACCTCGACAAGCCGGAACAATACCGCAAGAGCATCACAACCTGGCTCGTAGACGGCCAGATGGCTCTTCCGTTGAATGGCAAGCTGCCTGATCACGGCGCATTGCCGGTGACCGCGCCTTTGAAACTGGCCGCATTCCAGCAGCCGACCCCAGTAGCAACGCCGGCCGGCACCGAAGCCGAACGTGTTGTCCACGAATACCTTAATAGTGTCAAATACCTCATTCAGGCGCAGCGTGACGTGGTACTGGGTTACCTTGGCCAGTCGGTACCACTTTCAAGAAATATCGAAATTTACGAGCCTGCATTGGGCGGGCTCGCTGCCAATGTGCCTGCACCCGTACCGATCGTGATCGAAAAAGCTGCCGCGCAGGCACAACCGGTTGCGGCGAAGGCGGTAATCGACGTAAAAGCGTTGGTTATGCAGGTAATTAGTGATAAAACGGGCTATCCGCAGGAAATGCTCGGTATGGATATGGATCTCGAAGCCGACCTGAGCATCGATTCCATCAAACGCATGGAAATCATCGGCGAACTGCGCAAACAGCTCGGCGGCTTTGAAGCAGGTCAGCAGAATGAGGAGGCAGTCATCGAACAGTTGGCGGCGATCAAGACATTGAATTTATTGGTCAACTGGATTACCGAACATCAGCAAGCCGCGGCGACACCCGTTACCCCAACTACGGCCGAGGTACCATTAAGCAAGCTGTCGATCACCCAGGATGGCGTGATTGAAGAATGGTCCGAAAGCCGCATTAAATCGGTGCTGCTGGAAGCGGTGAGCGCCAAAACGGGCTACCCGCAGGAAATGCTCGGCATGGATATGGACCTCGAAGCCGACCTGAGCATTGACTCCATCAAGCGGATGGAGATTATCGGCGAGTTGAAAAACAATATCGACGGGCTGATCCAGATTTACCAGGAACGCGGTGAAGAACTCGTTGAAAAACTGGCGTCCATTAAAACGCTCAACGGGTTGATCGACTGGCTGTCCGAAGCATTGGGAGGCGCGCAGGATTCCATTCAAAAAGCAGAAAGTTTGAATGTAACCCCAGCTCCCAAGGCTGTACTGAACGAAAGATTATCACGCCTCCGCTTCGAGCTTACACCCTCGCCGATCCCGGCGCTGAACCCCGCGGTACTGAAAGGCAAACGCTTCGCAGTTACCGACGATGCGGGGGAGGTAGCGGCGGCGGTAAAAACTCTTTTCGAACGAAATGGCGCGGAAGTAGGCATTATTTCACCTGACGATTCGCTGCAAGGTTTCGATGGTTTGATCATCCTCAACATTTTCACATCCCGCTTGAAACCGACCATTATCGAGTCCTTCTCGCTCATTAAAAAACTGGATTTCAGCAAGGTAAAATGGATTTACACCATTTCCGACACGCAAAGTGCGCTCGACAAGGACACCGATGTGAAGCTCCTGCGTCACTTTCAGGGCTATGCAGGCCTTTTGAAAAGTCTTGACAAAGAATATGACCAGACCAAATGCAGGCTAGTGAGCTTTACCTCACAGCTTCCGGCGGATAAAATCGCCGAGATTACGTTCGCAGAAATCCTGCATACCGATGAGCCTTGCGAGGTGATTTACGAGGGCGACAAACGGCAGATTATGGAAATGATCCGCTCCGAAATCCAGACCGGTGCCGATCCGGACATTCACCTGGACAAAAAATCGGTGATACTCGCACTCGGTGGCGCACAAGGCATTACAGCCGAACTCATTGTACGGTTTTCGAAAGATTATCCTTGCAATTATGTGCTCATAGGCCGCTCCGCCGACCCGCGTTCACGTGCCGACCAGTCGCTGGCCGGATTGAAAAACAAGGAGGAAATCCGCAAACGCCTCATCGCTTCCGGAGAGTTGAAAACCCCGGCGGAAATCGAGAAGAAGACAGAAGAACTCCATAAAGCGAACCAGATCCTGGGCACCATTTCGGCCCTCGAAGCGAATGGCTCGACGGTAACCTATCATTCGATGGATTTGCGCGATGAAAAAGCGCTGATCGCGATGGTGGAAGGTTTGTACAACCAATATGGCCGGATCGACGGCGTGATCCATGGTGCAGGCTTGCTTGAAGACAAGTTGTTCCACCAGAAAACACCGGAGTCGTTTGAGCGGGTAATGTCGACCAAAGTAACGCCGCTGCGTGTTTTGGCCGAGCATTTGAAAGATGATGTACAATTCGTCACCCTGTTTTCGAGCGTAGCGTCGGTGTACGGCAGCCGCGGGCAAACCGACTATGCCGCCGCCAACAGCGTGCTCGATAAGTATGCCTGGGAGCTGCGCAAGAAGATCAAAGGCAAGGTGACGGCCATTAACTGGGGTCCGTGGAAAGGCACTGGCATGGTGTCGCCCTCGCTCGAAAGGGAATACGAACGCCGCGGCATCCCGCTGATCCCGCTCGGCGACGGCATGGAAACATTTGTCAATGAGCTGAAATATGGTACCGAAAGCCAGGTGCTGATCATGGCCGAATAGTGAGCGCGACGCATTGAACAACATCATGAAAAGAAATGCAGATATAGCCATTATCGGTATGTCGGGTATTTTCCCTGGGGCGGGCGATCTGAACGCCTTCTGGGAAAATATCCGTGCCGGTGTGGACGCCATCGAAACCGTGCCGGAAAGCAGGATGGGCAGCCTGTTCTTTCAGGAAAAGGAACAGACATCGGCAGCCGTTGCTGTGGACCGGTTTTACTGCCGTCGCGGCGGATTTATAGACAATTACGCCGAATTCGACCCGATCCAGTTCGGCATTTTACCGCTCGCCGTCGAAGGCACGGAGCCTGAACAGCTGCTTACGCTAAGCCTCGCCCATAAAGCATTGGTGGATGCCCGCGCATTCAGCAACGGCTGCCGCAGCAACGGCGCCAACTTTGCCAAAACCGGTATTATCATCGGTAAAGGCAATTACACAGGCCCAGGTGCTACCCGCGCGATCGAGATCGTGCGTACGGGGCAGCAGATTGTGGAAGTGCTTCAAAACATTCTGCCCGATCTTAAAAGTGAAGATTTAGAAAAGATCAAAAACGAGTTCCAGCAGAAAAAGGGACGTTTTTCCGCGGATACCGCCATGGGACTGATCCCCAACCTGACAGCCTCGCTGGTAGCCAACCGCCTGGATCTGGGCGGTACCGCCTACACACTGGACGCCGCCTGTGCGAGCTCGCTGCTCGCGATCGACCACGCCGTGCAGGAGCTCAACTCCGGCCGGGCCGATATGATGATCGCCGGCGGCGTACATGCCTGCCAGAATGCCCCGTTCTGGAGCATTTTCCACCAGCTGGGCGCATTGTCTAAAAACCAGCAGATCAGGCCATTCGACCAACGCGCCGACGGGCTATTGATCGGTGAAGGCTGTGGTTTTGTAGTATTAAAAAGACTTTCCGACGCGATTGCCAACGGCGACCGCATTTATGCTGTGGTCCAGGGTGTGGGCGTATCGAGCGACGGCGCGGGCGCGAGCGTCATGAGCCCAACTGTGCACGGGCAGGTGAAAGCCATTCGCCAGGCCTGGGAGATGGCCGGTATCAGCACCGATCAGATCGGCTACCTCGAAGCACACGGTACCGGCACGCCGCTCGGTGATAAAACGGAGCTGGAAACGCTGGCGACGGTGTTCGGGAATGCAGGTACCAAAGCCGGGATCGGCTCTGTGAAGTCGATGATCGGGCATGCAATGCCTGCGGCGGGTATTGCGGGGGTTATCAAGACTGTTCTTGCATTGTACCACGGCCAGCTCCCTCCTACCCTGCACTGCGAAGAACCGGTGGAAGCATTGGCCGATACGCGTTTTGAGCCTGTGAAGCAACTTACCGACTGGCAGCAGTCGGGTTTACCACGGTATGCGGGCGTGAATGCATTCGGATTTGGTGGAATTAATGCGCACGTTGTGTTGGAAGGCTGGGACAAAAGTCCTAAAACTAGCGCAAATAGTGTTTTAAATAACAACACAAATGTCCCGGCGCGCGACGAAGTTTTGCTCCTCGCGCGCGCCACACACGAGGCGCTGATCGCGGCATTGGAAACCGGCGAAAAAGAAACCGGCTCCGGTAATTACCGTGTAGCCATGTTCGAGCCGACGCCCGAACGCATTGCCAAGGCCATTAAAATAGTTACCAAAAACAATGTCTGGCGCAACAAGCAGGACATTTGGTATACCAATGAACCATTGCTGACCAATGGCGGCAAAACCGCATTCCTCTTCCCCGGCCTCGATGGCCTCGCGGGTGGTGAGATCGACAGCGTGGCGGAATATTTCAACCTGCCCAGATTTGAAGCGAACAAAACCAGCGAAGAGCAATCGGTTTTCAATACGGCTATGAAACTGCTTGAAAAAAGCAGAATACTGGATTCCGCGATAAAGAAACTGGGTGTAAAATCCGATATGAATGCCGGCCACAGCCTGGGCGAATGGCTTGCGGGCCGCTCTTCCGGGCTGGCGTCGGAAGCATCGGTTTTACAATTGCTTACCCGGTTAAATCCCGAACTTTTTGAAGTAAAAAATACCAAATTCCTGGCGGTAGGCTGTGGTTACGACCAGCTGAAACCGTGGCTGGAAGGTAAGCAGGATATCTATTTGTCCATCGACAACTGTCCGCAGCAGGTGATCCTCTGCGGCACCATCGAGGCGGTCGAAGATTTCTCGGCCATCTTGCGTGCACATCAAATCTTCCATCAACAGCTACCGTTCCAGTCCGGCTTCCACTCACCCTTTGTGAAGGATAAGCTGGACCGGATCCTGGACGGCCTTGAAACCATGGAATTCCAGCCGACCACCATTCCGCTATGGTCGGCTACTACGCTGGATATTTACCCCGAATCATTCGACGAAATCCGCTCGCTGAGCGTGGAGCACCTGGTGAAACCCGTGCGCTTTCGCGAGCTGATCGAGAAGCTATATGCCAAGGATGTTCGCATGTTCATACAAGTCGGTTCCGGCGGGCTGGTGGGTTTCGTGGACGATACGCTGAAAGGCAAGCCATACAGCGCCATCGCCTCGAATGTACCAATCCGCGGCGGCTTGCAGCAATTGCAGCGCGTGATGGCCGCATTGTTTGTGGAGGGCAAAAATATCGACCTTGCATTCATGGGCATCGAACCGCAGCAAACCCCGCAGCGCAAACCGATGAAGCTCCAACTAGGCTCGCCTTTCGTGACCGAGCTGGATTCTTTGAAGAAAATCACAGTCAGCCAGCCGAAAAAGGAGCTGGCACTGGACGACGTGGCGCATCCGGTGATGAAGGCATTGTCGGCAAATATGGATGAAATTGCCCTCGTGCAGGCCGAACTTGCAGGGCTGTTCCGCAATCGGCCGGCCGCAGTGCCTGTTGTCCGAAATACCGTTCAACCAGCAGCACGATCGATAGTTCAGCCCGACACTTTCAAGCAGCCGATGCAAGAAATCCGGCAGCTGCCATTCAAAAAGCAACTCGATATTTCGCTCCAAAACAGCCCATGGCTGATCGACCATTCACTCCTCAAACAAAAGCCCAACTGGCATTGTGTGGAAGATATGGACCCGGTGATCCCGATGACGATGATTTTCGAGGTTTTCGGCGACATCGCCCGCGAGCAGGCACCCGGGCTGCGTGTGCAGAAGATCATGGGGATCAAGGTATTTCAATGGATGAATGTGGTGGAACCTTTCCGCGAAACCGTTGCCGGGGAGTGGAAAAGTCCTAATCGGGTTTACTTGGATCTCGATAAATATGCCAATGCGGAAGTGCAGCTTTCGGAAACGAAAGGGACACCCGAAACGAATAGCTATAAAATCGGCGAATCGCTCGGCATTACCATTACGCCGGAGCAGATTTACCGCGAAAATATGTTTCACGGCCCCGCTTACCAGGGAATCCGGAAAGTAGTGAGTGTGGCTCAAAACGGCATAACCGGCCTCATTTCCGGCGACGCGGGTAAAGGCTCGCTGCTCGATAATGCAGGGCAGCTTTTCGGCCTCTGGCTCCAACTTACACTGACCAAAGACCGCATTGCTTTCCCCGTGAAAATCAACGAGGTGGAATTTTATGGTGAAATGGAAGATCAGGCCGGCATTTTCGAATGTACCTGCCGCCTTACCGAGCTCACCGACGAAACCGCCACCGCCGATTTCATCCTCAAACGCGATGGGAAAGTATGGTCGATCATCCGCGGCTGGCAAAACCGCCGTCTGGAAATCGACGACAAGCTCTGGAACGTATCCATGGCGCCGTTGCAAAACGTGCTGTCCGACGAAGTAGCGCCCGGGGTGTTTCTTTTCCGCAATGCCTACCAGCGCGTTGTTTCCTGGGATTTTATTCTAAAAAGATATTTCAACCAACCCGAAAAACGGCACCAGCGGAGCCTGATGCCTAACAAAAAGAAGGAATGGATGATCAGCCGGGTGGCCGCCAAGGACGCCACGCGTATGCTCCTGCTGCGCTCGCGCAAGGAGGCTTACTTCCCGATCGAGTTTGAAATACGGTCGGATGAGGTAGGTAAGCCATTCCTCGACGGTTCAATGACGGGCGGCATTCACATTTCACTGGCACACAAGAACCTGGAAGCCGTGGCCATTGCCAGCGAAAAGGGGCCGGTAGGCATTGATATTGAGGAAATACAGCCAAGGAGCGCGGGTTTTATGGAAATCGTGTTCACCGCTGCCGAGCTGGCACTGCTGGAAGGTCGCGACCAGGACGAATGGATGACGCGCTGCTGGGTAGCGAAGGAAGCATTCGGCAAAATGCTCGGAAAAGGGCTCATGGGCAATCCAAGAGCCTATCAAATCGAGGAAATTAATGAGGATGCATTGCGCATTCAGGACACATGGATCAATACTATCAAACATTTTAATTACATCATCGGATGGACCAACTGATACAAGACAAGCTGAGCAAAGAGGAGATTTTTGAAACCCTGAACCAATTCATCACCGAGGTGATCGGCGAGGAATTTGTAGAAGAAATGGATATTACACCTGCCAGCTCATTTACCAAAGACCTTGAAATGGACAGCATCGAGATCGTTGCATTCTCGGAAAAGGTCAAAAACCATTTCGGATCGAACATCGATTTCACCGGCTGGCTGTCGAACATGGATTTGGACGAAATCATCCAGCTGAAACTCGAAAACATCATCAATTACATTCAGGAATGCCAGTAATCAACCTGCCGAATGTCCGCCTGCACGTGCAGGAACTGAACCCCGCGGGTGAGGAGACGATCATCATGGTACACGGGATGTTCAGCAACCTCGCCGTGTACTATTTCAATATCGCTCCGATGCTCGCGAAACATTACCGCGTGGTGCTGTTCGATATGAAAGGCCATGGCATGAGCGAAAAAGTACAAACCGGCTACGACCTCACTTCCATGACCAACGACCTCCGCGACCTGATGGACGCGCTCGGCATTGAAAAGGCACACCTGGCTGGTTATAGCTACGGCGGATTGGTAGCATTGAAAATGGCAACCCGCTTTCCGGAGCGCGTCGGCAAGCTGGCCATCATCGAAGGCCCCGACCCGAGCGAACAGGAAACGCTCACGATCATCGACACTTACAGCAAGGAGTTCTTGATCCATTACATCGAAAACTTCGCCGATACCACACGTCTACTGGCAGGTAAGCGACAGTTGGAGAAGAACCACCGGATGTATGAATTTTTGTTTAATGAAACGTCGATCCGGTCGGATATGGAGGGAGAAAAGGGCTTTTTCAACGATCCTTCGATAGCGGTGATCGAGCACGAGACGCTATTGATCTACGGCGAAGAATCCAGCTGCGTACCATCCGGCCGGACGCTGGCTTCGAGAATAAGAAACACAACGCTCGTGCTCGCCCCAGGCGATCATAACGTGCCCGTACAGCAGCCGGAGGTAATAGGAAAAGAACTCGAGAAATTTCTCGAACCATCCCCATTGCCCGTCGGTTGAAACGCCCCGCTGCCCGTTGGCTGAAGCCAACGGAAATAAAATATGATAATAAATAAGAGATAACGCAATTGATTATCCCGGACGCTACAGGCACCGCATTGGCATTGGCACCGGCCCCCCGTTGGCTGAAGCCAACGGAAATAGAATACGATAATAAATAAGAGATAACGGAATCCATTACCCCGGATGATACAGGCACCGCACCGGCATTGGCACCGGCCCCGTCGGCTGAAGCCAACGGAAATGGAATACGACAATAAATAAGAGATAACGGAATCCATTACCCCGGACTTCAGTCCGGGGACGGTACTAAAAAGCAACAACGCTACGGCACCAAACCATCCAAAAGCCCGATACGATACCGCAAGATGCCCAAATACACCTTTATCGTCCCGCCGCTAACCGGCCACATCAACCCGACGCTCAGTGTCGGCGCGGAACTTCTGGCCTTGGGGCACGAAGTGGCGTGGATCAGCCTGGATGAACAATTACAGGCAAAACTGCCCGTAGGCGGTCAATTGCTCGTGATCCGCTACGACCAGGACGATTCCGAGAAGCAAGCCAATGCCGAATACCTCGATATTATCACCAAAAAGAACGTCTACGGCATTGAGAGCATCAAATTCCTTTATGAAGAGGTACTCGTGCCCCTCAATCGCTACATGTTCGACGGCATCATGCAGTTGCTGCAAAGCTGGCAGCCCGATGTCGTGATCAACGACCACCAGGTATTTGCCGGCGGCATGGCCGCGCATTTGCTCGATATTCCTTACGCAACATCAGTAACGGCTCCTGCGGCCGTGAAAATGATGGAAGATTTGCCCAAAATACATGAATGGGAGGTGAAACAGATCATTGGATTGCAACAAGAACTTGGTATCAAGGGTGACAAATCGCTCGCGACCTCCGAATTGCTGACGCTCGTTTTCACTTCCCGTGAGTTTTTTGGAGAAATGGAACTGCCGGGTCACTACCGCTTTCCCGGCCCGGTGATCAGCAACCGCATTGCCGACATTCCATTTGACTGGAAAAAATTGGAGGCCCAAACCGTTCCCAAAATCCTGATTTCCATCGGTACCACATTCGATCATCAGTTCAAGAAAGATTTCTTTGCCAAAGTGATCGAGGCATTTGGCGGCGAAGAGCTGTTTGTGGTAGTGGTTTCGGATGAAACGCTGTTCGACTCGTGGCCTGCCAATTTTTTGGTACAACAACGTGTACCCCAGCTCGAACTGCTCCCCCACCTCGACGCCGTGGTGTGCCACGCAGGCCATAACACCGTCTCCGAAGCATTATCCAACGGCTTACCGCTGGTGGTGATACCGATCGCGTACGACCAGTCGCACGTGGCTGGGCGCGTGGTTGCGAATGGGTGTGGGGTGAGGCTCAATTTCAACCGTTTTAAAGCACCGCACCTCAAAAACGCGGTCAATGATATATTAAATGATCCGGATTACCGACTCGCGGCGCACCGTATCCAGGCCTCTTTCGGGCAGGCTGGCGGCACCCGCACCGCGGCGCAGTGGCTCGATCAGATACCCGTAAAAGTCTTGCATAATGGCTAGATTCCTCTTTGTAGTACCCCCTTTTTTCGGACATATCAGTCCTACACTCAGCGTTGGAGCAAGCCTCATCGCCAATGGTCATGACGTAGCATGGACGGGCCTGATCCCCCTTGCCGACAAGCACATTCCAGAAGGCGGTCGCTACATTCTTCCCGAAGAAGAGCTCGCGCCGCACCAGGAAGAGATCGCGCGCATCCTGAAACGCCAGGACGACGGTCCGTCCCTCTCCGGCCCCGAAGTGATGAAACTTGCTTTGGAAGAAACCTATATTCCTTTTGCGCGCATCATGGTCCCGGGCGTATCGCGCGTGGCGGACGATTTCCTGCCGGACGTGATTGTAAACGACTGCATCACCTTCGCCGGCGCATTGGTAGCGCATCTCAAAGGCATTCCATGCGTGACCACCACGCCTGTGCCGCCGGATGTGATGGGCGATACCGCCAATTCCGCTCCGAAAATCTTCGAATGGCAGCAGAACCTCATCAAGGGCCTGCAACGCGAACTCGGCATTTATACCGACGGGTTTGTGATCCATTCGCATGAGATGAACATTGTGTTCACTTCTAAGGAGTTTGCCGGCTTCCAGGAGCCAGATCCGCATATGAAGTTTGTAGGCCCCGTAAAAGGCCGGCCCAACGATACCCCGTTCGACTGGGAAAGGCTCGAAAAAGCTGCCACGCCCAAAGTATTCGTATCGCTGGGTACACTGCTGGTCGATATCCGCAAGGAATTTTTCCTGAAACTGATCGGAGCATTCGGCAACGAGCCGATTACGATCGTGGCGGCTACCGACCCGTCGGTGATCGAAGAATGGCCGGAGAACTTTATAGTCCAAGGATTTGTGCCTCAGGCTGATATTATCCCAAAAATGGATGCAGTGATCTGCCACGGCGGGTTTAATACCGTGAACGACACGTTCATGAACGGCCTGCCGATGCTCATTACCCCTATTGCTTACGACCATTTCCACACGGCGGCGTTGATCGAAAGTGCCGGTTGCGGGATTAAAGTCAGGTACAAAAGGCTGCGTGTGACCGATGTAAAAAATGCGATGCGGGAGCTGCTTGAAAACCCGCAATACCGCAACGCCGCGCAGCATATCCGCGACACGTTCAATGCGGCGGGCGGCAATGCCCGAGCCGTTTCTTTACTCGAAGATTTCGCAATCGCCAACCGTGTAACCGAAACCGCCTAGCCCATGAAACGAAACCTGCTTTTCCTCGAAAGGGTGCTTTTGGGCGATGGTACCGAGCCGTTTCATGGGGTGTATGCACTTAAAATCGCCGGTACACTCAGCCGGGAGCAGCTCACCGGCGCTCTCGCCCGGTTACAGGAGAAGTACGTCATGCTCCGCACTGCCATTGCCATCGACGCATTGGGACGGCCTTATTTCCATACCCCGCCATTGCCCCCTGTGATCCCCCTCAGAATCGTGGAACGAACAAGCGACGAAGACTGGAACCGGGAGACTGTGTATGAACTCGGCACCTCGTTTGATATAACTAAAGGCCCGCTATTCCGCGTTACCTGGATACGCTCAACCGAAGCGTCGGACCTCATTATGGCTTTTCACCATTGCATGTGCGACGGCGGCTCGGGCGTAGCATTGCTCTCCGACCTGCTGGCATTGCTCGACGATCCGCAGGCAGAAATCGGCAAAGCACCGGCATTCCAAAGCATTCGCGACCTGGTACCTGCCGGAATACTCGACAATGGCCGTAACCGCTTTAAGGCGAAACTCTCGGCTGCGCTGGTGAATCTGGGACTTTCGTTAGGCTCAATGTTTATATCAACCAAAAAGAAACCCGCGCCACGCTCTGCCGACTACCTGATCAACTGGAAACTTGGCATAGAGCAATCGAAAGCGCTTTTTACCCATTGTAAAAAAGAAGGTGTAACCGTCAACACGGCCATCGGGCTTGCATTGATGGAGGCATTTAAGGCGGTAAATGGCGCAGGGGCACATGGTAAAGCAACCTGCCCGGTGGATATCCGGCGCTACATGCCCGAGGTGAAGCGCGACATGCTGTTTTCATACGGATTAGCATTGAATATCAGCCTTCAGCAATCCATTGGAACCGGTTTCCGGGAAAAAGCAAAATCGCTTCAAACCTACGTTTCCAAACAGATGGCAAAGCTGAATCCCTACGAGTTTACGATGATCATGGAGGCATCACATGGTTCTGTTCACAAGCTGCGCCGGTTTCTGACCTATGCCAAAGTGGGCAACGATTTTATGTTTTCCAACATGGGTAAGCTCGACATTCCTGCACAATACGGGAATTTCACAGTCGAAACGATTTACAGCCCGACCGTGATCGGCCCGTTTGCAAACCCCAACACCATCATTACCACCACCTTCAATGGCCAAATGGATTTTTCATTTGTTTCAAACCAGGATTTCATGCCGCGTGATACCGCCATGCAAATCCGGAAAAAAGCCATGGAAATCCTTTTTGAAACCGTAGCCATACCCGATTCCGTGCAACTATGAAAAGAAGGTTGGGCTTTCTGGAAGCTTCTATGTACGCGGGCACAGATACGCCTGTGAATGTGGTGTTTCCGGTAAAGATAGCGGGAGAGATCGAAGAAGCTGCGTTGGTCGGCGCATTGCAGAAAATCCAGCGAAAACACCCTTTCCTGAACGTTACCGTGGAAACCGATGCCAAAGGTATTCCCTGGTATGTAACGCCCGGCTCAATATTGCCCATTCCGCTGCGAATCGTCAACAGACTTTCGGAAGAGACCTGGATCGACGAAGCGGAAACGGAATGGGATACGCCTTTTAACAAAGTCAATCTCCCGCTGGCGCGTATTGCCTGGGTGCGTTCCAGGCAAGTTTCGGAGTTGCTGGTCGTCTGCCACCATTGCATAGGCGACGCCACTTCAGCCATGACCATCATGCGGGAGCTACTCGAATGCCTCGCTGACCCGGCAACCGACCTGGCCCCCTATCCGGCCTTTTCACCCGAAGCTTTGGTACCGGCGGCTGTCAGGCAGAATATCCTCAACCGACTTGCAGGCAAGGGCATCGCGGGCATTACGCGGGTCTTTCTTCTGGCTGTGTCAGGCATGAAAGAAGTTGTAAAAGACCATTTCTATACCATCCGCTGGAAGCTCAGCGAGGAAGAAACGGCTACTTTGCTTTCGGTTTGTAAAGAAAAAGGCATTCATCTCAATACCTCGCTGATCCTCGTGTTTATGCGCGCATTCGAGCGTGCAGGCAATGTGCGTACGAGCGGGAGAATGTTCGCATCTGTGGATATGCGCCGTTTTTTACCTGAGATAGAAAAAGACCACCTGTTTCCGTTCCCGTCGATGGTAGGCCTCGAAACGCCGAAGGACAAGAACGGGTTCCGTGAGCAGGCTAACGCCTTGAAAGCGCGCCTGCATAAACAGCTCGAAAAGACCGACGCCGCCCGGTTACTGCTGTTCAGCGAATATCTGGTACCGCTCTATCCACGCAGCATCAAATATGCGAAAGCCGGAAAGGGCGGCCATGATTTCGCATTCGCCAATATCGGCCGCATTCCGCTGAATGAAACATACGGGCGGCTCAGGATCGCCGAAGTGCATTGCCCGCTTTCAAGATTCCCGATGGGCAATCCTTCGAAAGTATCGGTATCGTCGTTCCGCGGACGTATGGATTTCGCATTTCACTCCGAAGATAAATATGTTGCCCGCCAGGATGCCGAATTCATCATCGGCACGGCGATGAAACTGCTCAGAGAGCATTTACTCGAAACTAAACCCCTTACTATCCCGGATTTGAAATGAACAGACAAATGATTGTCGGAGAGCGTATTATGTACGCCGACGGGCTCGCGCCCATAAATTGTGTTTTTGCTGCAACTATTGAAGGTCATTTTTCCGAACAGCAGGTAGTCGCTGCACTCGCAAAAATCCAAAACCGGCATCCTCTATTGCGCTCTAATGTCAGGGAAAATATGACAAATGTCCCCGCATTTGTTACCAATCCCGATATTCCCTCGATCCCGATTCATATTATGGAACGGACTTCCGACATTCAATGGGAAGAAATAAGTCTTTTGGAATGGGAACGACAGTTTGATCTGGCGAAAGATCCGGCTGCGCGGCTGGTATGGCTACGATCGGAAACGGTATCCGACCTGCTGATCGTATGCCCGCATTGCGTCTGTGACGGCTCGGGGTTCGTAACCCTCATGCGCGAGTTCCTGCTTTTGCTCGACGACACTGAAATGGATCTGGAACCCTACGAGGGTTTCCAATCCGTCGATTCCCTCGTGCCCGCTTCGATCCGCGATAGCCGCATGATCCATTGGAAGGGGAAACTTTTTTCGGCAATGGCAAAAGGCCTTTTTACCATACTGAACCCCAAACCCGCGCCGCGCGCGGGGGACTACTACCTACTCACGCACACGCTCGACAAAGAAACAACCAGCGCATTCGTCAAAAAATGCAAGGCTGAAAAAACGACGGTACAGGCGGCATTGTGTACTACCTCGTTGATCGCACACCGGTCGGTGAAGGGAAAAGCATCGCGGAACAAGATCATCAGCCCTGTGGACATACGGCGTTACCTGCCCGCCATCGGCCGCGATCATCTGTTCGCATTCGCCCCGATTGTAGAGCTTTCGCTGACTCAAAAAGATGCGCAAAATGACTTTTGGGCAGAAACCCGGAGAATGAAACAAGCCCTGGTTGAGAAGGCCGATAACGTGAACGCAGCCGAAATGATGTTCATCACCGAGTATTTCCACGGCTCCACAGAAGCACTACTCAGGCATATGCGCTCCACCAAGGGCAGCCACGACATTACGATCTCCAACATGGGTGTGCTGGATATTCCGGTGAGTTACAACAATTTTCACGTCCGCGCTATCCATAGCCCCTCCGTGGGATTCCCCTGGCGCAATCCGAACACCCTGGTCGTAAGCACCTTCGCAGGCAAAATGGATTTTTCGTTCTGCTCGCACGAGAGCTTTCTCCCGATGATCGACGCGGAGAAGATTTGCCGGGAAGCAATGTGGATGTTGTTAAAAGATACACAGGTTACGGCTGCTCACCGGGCGTAGCATTGTTTCATTTGCGGCTGTTCTGTCAACGGGCATGATTCATCCATGTCGTTGAAATGCCGTCAGGCATATAACATTGGTGGAAATCGGGCGATATTACATCGCTACGCGATTTTCACGTCGGTTGGTCGCTTTTCCAATGGCAAAATCTAGCTAGCCCTATTCCCCTTCAATAACATCCCCATCGCATCGCCCAGCGACCCGGCGCGGTTTACTTCGCCGGAGTTGACGAAGAAGATTTCGTCGGCATTCTCGATGGTGTTGAGGCGGTGGGCGATGATCACTTGCGTGGTCGATTCGGGAAGCTGTTTCAGGATGTCGCCGAGGAGTTTTTCGGTGACGGTATCGATGTTGGCGGTGGCTTCGTCGAGGATCAGGAGCTCGGGGCTGCGCAGTACGGCGCGCATGAATGCGATGAGCTGCTTCTGGCCCAGACTGGTACTGTCCGCGGTTGCCGAGACTTTCGTTTCCAACCCGTCTTCAAACAAGGCCAGTATTTCTCCGAGGTTGGCACTGCGGATCACCTGTTCCAGTTTATCATTGGAGTAGTCTTTCAGCTGGTCGTTGCCATAAAGGATATTCTCACGAATGGTGCCGGAGAAAAGGAATGGTTCCTGCAAAATGAAACCGATCTTCCGGCTTCTTTCTTCGGGCGTATACGTGCGGATATCGCGGCCGTCGAGCAACACGGTTCCCTCGCGCGGGTCGTACAGCCGCGCGATGAGCGAGGCCGTGGTTGTTTTTCCACCGCCGGTCGGGCCGATTAATGCGTAGGTTTTGCCGCGTTCCAGTTTGAAATTGACCTGATGCAGAATTTCACGGCTGTCGTAACCGAAACGGACATCGCGGAATTCCAGTAATGCGCCACCGGCTTCGCGGGTCGTTTCTGTCACAGGCACCAGGTCGGTTTCCAATGCCAGTATCTGCGAAATACGGTCCCAGCCAGCCATCGCCACCTGAAAGCTTGTCCATAACGCCGCCAACTGTCGTAGCGGGTTATAAAAATTGACGGCATAAGCGAGGTAACTCACCAATAACCCCACGCTGAACTCACCAATGCTGATCAGATGAATGCCATAGGTAAGCACGACGAGCTGTGCGATATTGGAGAAGAAGGAATAGGTGGGCAGGAAAATATTGTTGGCCAGGCCCGCGCGAATTGCCGTGCGATAGTTTTCGAGGTTCGCCAGCTGGAAACGCTGCCTGAAATAGTCGCGCCGGTTGAATGCGATCACCACTTTAAAATTGTTCAGACTCTCCTGTATCTCAGCACTCAGCGCACCGGTACTTTTGAGGTTTTTGGCATTGGTAGCCTTCACCCAGGGCGAAAGCACGACCGTAAAAATCAGGATCAGCACTGCAGGCGCCAATGCGGCCGAGCCGAGTTTTATATTAATTACCAACAAGAAAATACCCGCCCCCAGCATCGTAAAAATACTTCCCACAAACTGCATGAGCGATTGCGAGAAGAACTGGTTTAGCTTGTCGGTATCGTTATTAACGCGGGAAATCAGGTCGCCGGCTTTGTTCTGGTTGAAAAACGCGACCGGAAGCTGTTGCAATTTGTTAAAAATGGCATTTCTGAGCGTAAACAGCAACCGCTGCCCTACTCCGCCCATCAGCTTGGTCTGGGTATAAGCGGTAGCCAGGCCGAGCAAATACATCGCCAGTAATATCCCCCCGAAGACCAACAGCCCATGAAACTGCTTCGTCACCACGTATTTGTCAATGGCGTGGCCGATCAGATACGGCCCAAACAGGTTTACGGCCGTATTCAATGTAATAGCACCCAACGCCAGGGCCAGGTTGCCCCGCTCATGCGCGATCAATTTCAGCAACTTCCTGAGCGCCTTCAACGTGGAGGTCTTCTGCTGCTCTTCCGAAATTTTGTTAAGATCGTAGTTCATAGTTGCTCGTACTTTGTTGCGAGTTGAAAATCTGCACGTATTCCGGACTTGTGAGCATCAGCTCGTCGTGTGTGCCGCAGCCGATCAGCTCGCCCTCCATCAGCACTACAATCTGGTCGTAATGCTCGATGGCCGCGATTTTCTGCGTCACCGAAATCAATGTGATACCCGGATAGTTCCGTTCCACGTTCGCCAGGATCTTCTTTTCAGTGGTATTGTCGACCCGCGCCGTAAAATCGTCGAGCAAGAGTACTTTCGGGTTCATGGCCAATGCGCGGGCCAGCATAATGCGCTGCTTCTGCCCGCCGGAAAGGCTCGCGCCGCGTTCGGAGACGATGGTATCAAGGCCGTCGGGCAAAGTCTCGATAAAGGCAGTCAGCTCGGCGGTATCGATAGCTTTCTGCAAAGATTCGTTCGTGACGGTCGTGCTGAATGCGATGTTTTCACGGATACTCATATTAAAAATGATGCTATCCTGAAAAACAAAACCTACCTGGCGGTGAAACGACTCGCTGTCGTAGTAGTCGATCGGATGTCCGTCGAAGGTAATACTGCCCTCCTGCGGCTTGATAAGGCCGGTCAGTAAATACAGCAGCTGCGTTTTCCCTGCGGCTGTCGGGCCGATCACGGCAATGCGCGCCCCTGCATTGACCGAGAAAGTGACGTCCTTCAACGCCGGCTTTTCGCCATACCGGACCGTCACCTGCTCCAAGCTGACATTCCCGTGCAGCGCCTCGGTAGAAGCACCGCCCGGCACCGGGTCAGCAATATTTAAAACACCCGAAATCCGTTGGTAAGAAGCGGTAGCTTGGGCAATCACATTGCTCATAAAGCCAATGACGAGGATCGGAAAAATAAGGATGCCCAAATAGCTGTTGAATGCCGCAAAACTTCCCAAAGTCATATCCCCTTCGATCACAAAATGCCCGCCGAGGACGAGGATCGTCAGCATGGAAACGTTGGCGGTAAACGTCACCACGGGAATAAGCCCGGCAAACAGGCTCAGAATTGCGAGCCCGAAACCTTTGGCTTTGGTATTGGCTTCCAGGAATTTGGCATATTCCAGCTGCTGGGAATTTACGACCCGAATCAGCGCAGAACCGAGGATACTCTCGTTGATGATTTTGTTCAGCCAGTCGATCACCTCGCGGCTTTGTACAAACAAGGTGCGGACTTTCTTCAAGGTAATGGCAAACATGCCCCCGATAATAGGGATGATAGCAAGCACCGTTAATGCCAGTTTCCAGTTAATGCTCAGCAACAACACGCTCGCGCCGATAATGAGGAACAACGACGAAACGATCGCCACAATAGCCTGTGACACAAACATTTTGATCGAGTCAATGTCGGCGGTAAGATTGGTCAGCAGCTTCGCAGCTGTGGTTTCTTCGATAAATGCGTGACTTTGTTTGGAAATTTTATCCGCCAGTTTCGTCCGCAGATCGCGGGCTACTTTTTCGGAGGCGTAAGTCTGGATAATGCTTTGCAGGTATGCGAAAACAAAAATGAAGATTACCGCGCCGGTGAACTCGGTCAGGATGGCGTCGGAGTCAAACTGCTTACGGGTGTAATCGTCGATCCCGTCGGCCACCAGCTTGGGAAGCCACAAGTTGACCCCGTTGCTCAACAAGGCAAACAGGAGAAGCAAAACGATTAACCCCTTGTATGGAGCCAGTAAGCTGAATATACCGGGTTGCTTGGGCTTTCCGGGATTGGCTTTTTCAGACATATGGGTTTAGCATTAAATACGGCGACAAATATAACAAGGTATATTTTCGAATCACTCCCGGTACGTGTGGTTAAATTTTGGTTAAATTTCCGCCCTTCTAAATCCAAACCGCACCTGAATGAAACTTCTGTACCTTTTCTTACTGACATTATCGGTTAGCTCCGCGGCGATGGCCCAAAAAGCCAAACCGACGCAAAAACCCCTGCCCAACATCATTTACATCTACGCCGACGACCTCGGTTACGGCGAACTCGGCTGCTACGGCCAGCAAAAGATCAGAACGCCTAACCTCGACCGCCTCGCCAAAGAAGGCATTCGTTTCACGCAGCATTACACAGGTACGCCCGTGTGTGCGCCTGCGCGTGCAATGCTGATGACAGGCAAGCACGCGGGACATTCTGCGATCCGCGGAAACTTCGAGCTCGGTACCTTCCGCGACGACGAAGAACGCGGACAAATGCCATTACCTGCCGCCGAGCTCACGGTGGCCGAGCTGCTCAAACAAAAAGGCTACGCCACCGCCCTCACCGGCAAATGGGGCATGGGAATGAACAACACCGAGGGCACGCCCAGCAAGCAGGGCTTCGATTACTACTACGGCTACCTCGACCAGAAACAGGCGCATAACCAATACCCGTCGCATTTATGGGAAAACGACCACTGGGACACGCTGGCACAACCCTGGCAGGACGTTCATCGCAAACTCGACCCCGCGACAGCCACCGATGCCGATTTCGATTCTTTCAAAGGCGAGGAATACGCGCCGGTAAAAATGACAGAAAAGGCGCTGGCATTTATCGAACGGAGCAAAGGCGGACCTTTTTTCCTGTACATGCCTTACACGATCCCGCACGTGTCGCTGCAAGCACCTGACGAATATGTTAAGAAGTACATCGGGCAGTTCTACGAGAAGCCTTACTATGGTGAGAAAGGTTACGCCTCCACGAAATACCCATTATCGACCTATGCAGCGATGGTTACCTTTCTGGACGATCAGGTCGGTATTATTTTGGCCAAACTGAAAGCCCTCGGTCTGGACGAAAACACCATTGTGATGTTCAGTAGCGATAATGGCGCCACTTTCAATGGCGGCGTGAACGCACAGTTCTTTAACAGCATGGCCGGGTTGCGCGGTTTGAAAATGGACGTTTACGAAGGCGGTATCCGCGAACCGTTTGTCGCCCGCTGGCCCGGGAGGATCAAGCCTGGCCGGGTAACGGATCATATTTCTGCCCAGTTCGATCTTTTGGCTACATTGGCAGAACTGACAGGCCAGCCTATCCCTCCTACCGACGGCATATCCTTTTTACCCGAGCTGCTAGGACAAACCAACCGGCAGCAAAAGCATTCTCACCTCTATTTTGAATACCCCGAAAAAGGCGGCCAGATCGCCGTTCGTATGGGTGACTGGAAGGCCGTCAAAACCGACCTGCGTAAAAACCCGGGCAACCCGTGGCAGCTTTTCAACCTCCGAACCGACCGCAGCGAAACGACCGACCTCGCCGCGAAGCATCCGGATATGCTGAAAAAATTCGACAAAATTGTCGAAAAGGAGCATCAGGAGCCTGCTAATCCGGCATGGCAGTTTGTATTGCCCGTAATTGCGGCAAGTGCTAAATAATATGGCTTATACGGAGTACCATCCCCATCCGGCACTCGCGCCGTACATTGATGCCTACTGGAAGGTGACAGGCGATAATATGCCTATGGCTGCCCAGACGATCCTGCCTGATGGCTGTGTCGATATCATCATGAATCTCGGTGACGACGAGCTTCCCGATGCGGATGGTTTCTTCATGAAAAACGAAAAAAGTTACCTGGTAGGAACGATGTCGCAGGCCATTGAAACTACCGTTACGCCCGGGTCACTACTCATCGGCGTACGTTTCAGGCCGGCCGGATTTGCTGCATTTTATCAATATGACTCCATGCACGAATTTACTGATCGAACGGCTGAGTTCGATCCTGCGCTTGCCCCGGACCTGCGTAGGGCAGAAATGGCGCCCAAACCCTGCCTCGATCAGTTCTTTCTCCGGAGGATACAGAACGGGAACCGCCCGCTCACGTCGGTTATCAGGGAAATTGAATCAAAAAATGGTTTGGTTGACGTCACGACGCTGGCACAAAATAGCTGTATGACCATCCGGCAATTGCAACGGACATTCAAACAACATATCGGCCTCAGCCCCAAAGAATTCCTCAATATCATTCGTTTCCGGTACGCGGTGCAGCTGATCAAAAAAGGTGAAAAGCAGCCTCTGCTCGACATTGCACTCGAAGCCGGCTATTATGATCACGCACATCTCAGCAATGAAATCCGCAGATATGCAGGCATAGCTCCCTCCCTGCTTTGATTTTGTCGCATTTTTCCAAACAGCCTTCCCGGCGCGGCTATTAGTTTTGTTGCATCATTCGACAAACATCCTATGGAACAACGACTCAGCGTCCTGACGCTCGCCGCCGACGATCTTCCGGCACTCCGCGATTTCTACACCCATACGCTGGGCTGGCAAATTGAAGCGGCCAATGCGGATATCTTTTTTTTCAAATTGAACGGTATTTTACTAGGCTTATTTGGCCGGAAAGACCTCGCAAAATTCAATAATCAGGATCCGGAAGGAAGCGGTTTCCGCCCGTTTAACATGGCCTTAATGGTCAATTCCCGCGCGGAGACAGAACGCATTTATGACGAGTTATCCGGCAAAGATGTGGAAATCGTCCAGCCTATGACCGAGCCTGCGTTTGGCGGCTGCTATTTCCTGTTTGCTGACCCGGAAGGGAATATCTGGGAAGTTTCATACAACCCTCTCATCCCCATTGATCAATCGGGCAATGTGCTCGAACATAAGTCGATCGATCATCTTTAAACCTCCGTTAACAATGGCGAATTTCGCATACACCATCCTGTACGTCAGGGACGTAACAGCGACCATCGAATTCTACGAAAGTGCATTTGGCTTCCAAAGAAAGTTTATTACCCCCGACGGCGATTACGGCGAGTTGATCACCGGCAAGACGACGCTTTCATTTGCACGGACGGAACTGGCCAAAACCAATATTCCCGAAGGTTTCACGGAAAGCGACCCGGCTGCCAAGCCATTTGCATTCGAGATCGGGTTTACGGTTGGTAACGTGGAAGAGGCATTTCAAAAGGCATTGAACGCCGGAGCCACGCTGGTCTCAAAACCTAAAACCAAGCCTTGGGGACAGGTGGTGTCATATGTGCGCGATTTGAATGGTTTTCTGGTGGAGATTTGTACCGCAGTGGATTGAAATTCACCGCTGGTTGCATTACATTGGACAGCAATTGACATATCATCACTCATTACTGCCAAGTATTATAATTTCCCATGATTAACCAGGACTATGATCTGATCGTTATCGGCTCCGGGCCGGGCGGATACACCGCGGCCATACGAGCCGCTCAACTGGGCTACAAAACAGCCATTATCGAAAAGTACAACAACCTTGGCGGCACCTGCACCAATGTAGGCTGCATTCCCGCCAAGGCATTGCTCGACAGCTCCGAACATTACCATGATGCCGAGACGCGTTTCGCCAATTTTGGTATTCAGGTGAAAGGGCTTTCGCTGGATGTCAAGCAGTTTTTCGGACGCAAAAGCGAAGTGGTATCGCAAAATGTGGCGGGTATCAATTTTCTCATGAAGAAAAACAAGATCGCTGTGATTTATGGTACCGCACGGTTCCTCTCCAACGACCGCATTGCCGTGAAAGGCGCGGATGGTTCGGAGCAGGAGTATCAAAGCAAATACACGATCATCGCGACGGGTTCGAAGCCGATTTCGCTGCCCAATGCGGCAATCGACAAAAAACGCATTATCTCTTCCACAGAAGCATTGTCGCTGAACGAAATCCCGGCCACGATGTCGGTAATCGGCGGCGGGGTGATTGGAGTGGAAATGGCGTCGGTGTACGCGCGGCTCGGCACCAAAGTGACGATCATCGAATACGCAGCTAACCTTGTGCCGACGATGGACAAGGAACTGACGACCGAGCTGAAAAAAATCCTTACCAAATCGGGTATCGACATACTTCTCAGCCAGCGTGTCGATTCGGCGGTGAGCGACGGTAAGAAAGTGACGGTAAAGTACACCGGTGCTGACCAGAAACAGCAGGAAATCACGACCGACTATTGCATGGTTGCCGTGGGCAGGAGGCCTTACACCGACGGGCTGGGGCTTGAAAATACATCTATCCAGAAGGACGATCGCAGCCGGATCGTGACCAATGCGACCTTCCAGACGACCGCGCCCAATGTGTACGCGATCGGCGATGTGATCAAAGGCCCGATGCTTGCGCACAAAGCCGAAGATGAAGCGATTGCAGCGGTGGAAGGTATTCACGGCCATCCGCACCAAATCAATTACGACCGCATTCCGGGTGTCGTTTACAGCTGGCCGGAGGTAGCGAGCGTAGGCCTTACCGAAGAGCAACTCAAAGAACGGGGTATTCCTTATAACAAAGGTAAATTCCCATTCTCGGCAAGCGGACGCGGGCGCGCAGCCGGCGATACGTCCGGTTTCGCCAAAGTGCTTTCCGATCCCAAATACGGCGAGGTGCTCGGCGTACACATTATCGGTGCCCGCGCCGCCGACCTGATTGCCCAGGCGGTGACGATCATGGAATATGAAATTACGGATTTGGCGTCGTCGACCATCTCCTACGCACACCCGACGTACGCAGAGGCGCTGAAAGAGGCATTTCTCACGGCATCAGGGCGTGGCGCTTTGAATATGTAGAGAAATGGCGCGAAGCTCTTGCTTCGTGCGGATTATTCGCAGGCCTCTGGCCGGTCGATAATGCAATGGTCATCTTTTGCATTATTGACCGGCCAGAGGCCTTTACATCGCGTGCGTGGAGCAGGAGCTTCACGCCATCTTCTCATTGCATTATCGACCGGCCAGAGGCCTTCACATAGCGTGCGCGAAGCAGGAGCTTCACGCCATCTTTCTCATTGCATTACTGACCGGCCGGAGGCCTTCACATAGCGTGCGCGAAGCAGGAGCTTCGCGCCGTCTTACTCCACCGGAAACGGGCCTTCTTCGAATTCTTCTTCATGATATCCCTTAATCCCGATTTCCCGCGCCAGCTCGCTCCTGAAATCAGTACCATTTCGCAAACTCCGGAGTACGTGGGTAAAATCATATTCCGGCTCCCACCCCAGTTCCCGCCGCGCGCGCTCATTCACGTACACGCGGTCGATTTCGGGAAATACCTTCCATCCACGTGCATCAAAGAGCGCTTCGCATTCGGGATACAGCGAGCGGATAACCGCGGGGGCATCCGTATGCAGCTGTGCCAGATGAGAAGGCGTAAACGGCGTGGTCGCCGAGATAATGTATTTGCCGAAACCAATCGTTCCGGCTCTTTCCATGGCTAATAAATGCGCTGAAACGGCATCGGCAATATCGACCCGGCGGTAGAGCAACTCCAGTGCCTGCACGTTAGGCGTGTCGTAAAGCCGGCGGGTTTCCGCATTGTCGTCATCCTCTGGGAAGAAACGCGACGTGCGCAGGATCAGCACCGGCAGGCCGCTTTTGCGGTAAAAAAGCGCGCAAAGATTTTCCGCAGCCAGCTTGGTGACGCTGTAAATATTTTTCGGGAGCGGGACCACGTCCTCGGTAATCCACGCTGCGGGCTCCCCTTTCGCGGGGTTCATCGCCGCACCGAATGTGCTGGTGGTACTGGTGAACAAAAAGGCCGAAACATGTTGCAGCACTGCCTCTTCGAGCAAATTGAGCGTGCCCGTAATATTGGTATCCACAAAATCCTGCTTGCTATGTGTGCCGACATGCGGTTTATGCAAAGTAGCCGTGTGCATGACGGTACTGACTCCACGCATCGCTGTTTTCACAAAATCCCTGTCTGCAATGTCGCCTACCAGATCGGTATATGCCGAATGTTTAATATCAATGCCCGTGGCTGCTATACCGCGATTCCTGAGGGTGCGCATAAGCGCCTCGCCCAAATGCCCGGCGCTGCCTGTTACCAGAATACTCATGATTGTTTCAAACCTGTTTTCCGGCAAAGGTAGGTGTCCCGGGTGCTGAAAAATATTTGGATAGCCGATAAAAACATTGAAATTTGTGCATGGCTTATATCATTGATAATGAATCATACAGGGAAATCGCAGGCAGGAAGTTTCTTGCGCAGCCTTCGGTGGATACTTTCGAACACAATGCGCCGCGGATACCTTTCGTGAACCATCGTGTGAAGAATATCTATGCCCGTAATTTCGGCATTATCCGTTTCCAGGCCGATTTTTTGCAGGATATGCAAATCCGCGGCATGAAAAGCGATCCGCACATCAGCCTGCATTTTCAGTTGACGGGGCATTCCCATGCACATTTCCGCGACATTCCCGGCGAACACCCGTTGCGGCCGGCAGAGTATAATATTTACTATTCCGAAAATTTCGATTCGGACATCTACTATAACCGCCAGAGAGGCTTTGAATATCTTGCATTGATTTTAAAAAAAGAGCATTTACTGCAATTTCTGCGACAAAACGGCAGTCCTGTAAAACCACTGGAAAGAGCGCTGGAAAACGGGCAGCCCCTGGCGCTTTTCAGTAAA
Source organism: Dyadobacter sp. (assembly GCA_035565435.1). Taxonomy (GTDB): domain Bacteria; phylum Bacteroidota; class Bacteroidia; order Cytophagales; family Spirosomataceae; genus Dyadobacter. The sequence continues at coordinate 29,508 of DATMSL010000177.1, forward strand.
GCCGCACCAGTGAATGCTGAAATGCATTCGGTACTGCACCGCATTGTGCACGCACCGGTGGCCGACGATCTTTCGGAAATGTACCTGAACGGCAAAATTCTGGAATTACTCGCCTTGCAATTGCAGCAGTACAGGCAGGAGCGGGACGTCCTCAGCCTGCACGCAGCTGCCGAACAAGAGTTAGCCGACATTTACGAATACCTCAACACGCATTTCCTGACGGTGCATTCACTCGAAAGCATTGCCCACAGCTCGCGGCTATCCGAACACCAAATCCGCGAGGGTTTCAAATTAAAATACAATACCACGGTGTACGGGCTGATCCACGAAAAACGCATGCTGCACGCCCGCCAGTTGCTGCTCGACTCTGGTCTGACCGTCGACGAGGTGGCGGAGGCCGTGGGGTACTCCACCGGCAGTAATTTCATCCAGGCATTTAAGAGGAAATTCGGCATTACGCCCAAGCAAATGCAGTTGCAGCGTGGGACCGCCCAACGTGGGACCGCCCAGCGTGGGACCGCCCAGCGGTAGCCCCCTGGCCCCTTCAAATCATCCATTTACGTTCGGTGGTAAATGAAATGGTAAGCCACATTTTATAATCTCCCCGGATACGCTCGTAAAGTTCCTGCCGGATCCCGTCGAGTTCCTTCACCTGCGTATGCGCGAGTTCTTCGGGTAGCAAAAAATCGATTTCAATCGTATAACTGCTGCCCGTTTTGGCAACGCGCACATATTCGTCAACGAAGCCGTAATGCTTCGAGATTGCTTCGGCTTCCAGGTGAATTTTCTCTTCCACCTCGTCGTCAGGCGCAAATTGGAGCAGTTCGCGGATGTTTTTCCAAAATGTCCTGATTGGTATGCGCAGGAAAAGAATAGAAATAATGATCACCATCCCCGGATCGAGGTAGGGAATCAGGAAAGCCATGGAGGTATCCCGCAGAAAGTACCCCAGCGACAGCACGACGAGTACGCCCGTGCTCAGCAGGGCGTCGAGCTGCCACTCGGTGGCTTCGATGCGCACATATTCCGAGCGGATTTGCAGCGCTTTTTGCCTGAAATACAGCCAGAGCAAAAAACAGCCGATAATGGAGGCTATCAGATAAGGCAACGCAATGTCGAGTTCGACGAGCTTTCCGCCGCTGATAATGTCCATTACCGACGTTGCGAGCGAATACAGACAGAGGAAAATGATCACTGCCGATTGCAGCGTCATCGAAAAAGGCTCGAATTGCGCACGCCCGAAGGGCAGGTCGTCATCGTCGGGCTTGCGGACGAAGTTGTTCACCAGCAGCGATACGCCCGACAAGCTGATCCCGACCATCGAAAAAAGGGCGTCGAAAATAATAGATTTGGAATCACCGGCTATACCGACGATAATGGCCCAGATCGTAAAAGCCGAACCGGTAATGATCGAAAGCTTGATCAGCCGCCGCTCCCTGAGCCGTTTTTGTCTCTCATTCATAAAGCCGGGCAAAGGCAGGATACCACGCGATCGCCCTGAATAAGTTAGAAATACCTTTAAAGGAAAGCAAGTTCCGGAGAGGGTATTACCATTTTGTAAAATCGCGGCACGGCGGCCATCGCGCCGTCATTTACCCGCACGCCCGACCCCGAACTGGTCGCCTGCGCGTACCGGCTTGCTACCCTTAAACTGGACTTCCACCATCTTCTCACTGGCCACGTTGTTGTGGAACTCATCCTTCAGTGTACAAATGATTTGGCGGGTTTTCACATCGATCACCTCCCCGCTTGATGGGTAGGCGTACCGGCCATCCATACTGAACGTGACCCAACCGGGCATGTCCTGCACGGGGATCGTGGTAAGTTGCTGGTAGGGCGGCTTTGCACTGAAAACGTGCATCCGCATATTGTGCCCATCGCAAAGCCAGATTTCCGTTTCATCGGGTGTGAGACCGATGCCGTGACTCGGGTTACCATGCCGCCGCACAGGGCCGCGCTCCCACCCTTCCACTTGGATGTGCGCAATTTTAGTACCCTTTTGAATGTCACCCACTTCAAAGCCCAACAGACTATCGACCGTAATGTAAGCCCGCGATTCGTCGGCGGTAATGGTGAATGGCCGAACGTAATTCGCGAACGGCCCTACCTTCCGGGTTAACTCGTGCGTTTTCGGATCAGCTATGTGCAGCCACGGACTTGCGATATCGCCCATATACACCGCATTGCCCGAAGCGCCGTATATCGTATTATGCGCCCTTTTGTGCACACTGATCTTTTTGAGAATGTCGCCCGTTTCGCAATTGACGACATTCCAGAACCCTTTTTCCAGCGACGGCAGATACATGGTACGTCCGTCGGGCGAGATAGCCATCCGGTCGCAGCCGCCTTCAAATGCCTTTTCCCAAACTACTTTTTCCGTCATGAGATCAATGCGCTGCAGTCCTTCGATCGTGCTCACGAAAATGCTGTTCAGCGGAAGGCTCACCGCAACACCTTTTACATTGGAAGGCTTACCATTCGGATGCAGCCCGCGGGTAGCAATCCGTTTCACGAACCGGTGGTTGTTGTCCATATCAAAAACCAGTAACCCGTGTCCGCCGTAGCCCAGGTAGTCCCTGATACCAGGCGTTGCTACATACAGGTACCGTTTCGCTCCCGCAGGTGTGCCGGGGTTACGCGCCTGCTGCGCCATACCCGCGTATGTGAAAGCTATTAGAAGGAAAATCAGCCAGAAAGAAATCCTTTTCATATTAAAATTAAAATTTAGGAGACAGAAGGCATCTTGTAGCCATTGTGATATTCCTTGGCGATCAGCTTATTGGCTTCGTCATCCGTAAACTTACCTTTTTCCTTATCCCAATAAATCTTCTTACCCGTACGGTAAGCGATGTTACCCATTTGCGAGAATATAGCGATGTCCGAACCCACCTGGATAGGCGCGTTCAGATCAGTCATTTTTCTGGACTTGATTACTTCGATGAAGTTCTGCGCGTGCAGATCGAGACCATTGTCCACTGATTTCTGGAATGCCACGGCTTCCATGCGCTTGCCTTCGGGAATCACTTCCCAACCGTCACGGTTCAAAACGAGCGTTCCGTTGTTACCAATAAATGCGATGCCGTGCCCGCGCGCATACGGGCCTCCGTCGATACCCATGGCGTGTTCCCACTGGATATTAAACTCGTCGAATTCGAATACGGTTGTGAGGGTGTCCGGTGTTTCGGCGCCGGAATCCTGATTGGCAAATTTGCCTCCGGCCGCCATAATACTGTTGGGAGTAGCAGATTTCATGCCCAACAATGCATAATCGAGCAAATGCACGCCCCAGTCTGTCATCAATCCACCCGCATAATCCCAGAACCACCGGAAATTGAAGTGAAAACGGTTGGGATTAAATGGCCGGTTCTGCGCCGGTCCGAGCCAGCTCTTATAGTCTACGCCCGCAGGCGGGTTGCCGTCCGGCAGTTTGCTGATCGGGTTTACCCAGGCGAAATAGCCCCATACTTTCACCAACCTGACTTTCCCCAGCTTTCCGGAGTGCACAAAATCAATGGCATCGCGAAAATGTTTCTGGCTTCGCTGCCACTGCCCGACCTGCACCACGCGATTATAACGCTGCTGCGCAGCCACCATCGCCCGGCATTCGGCGATGGAGTTACCGATCGGTTTTTCCACATAGATATCCTTTCCAGCCTGGCAGGCTTCGACCATCATGAGGCAATGCCAATGGTCGGGCGTGCCTATCACCACTGCGTCGATATCCTTATCGGCCAGCAACTGCCGGTAATCGCCGTAAGTTTTGACTTTTGCGCCGCCCTTAGCTAATTCCGCCGCACGTTTGTCGAGCACATTTTTGTCTGCATCGCAGAGCGCCACACATTCCGTACCCGGATTTTTAAGAATGGCATTCAAGTCGGCCCAGCCCATTCCGTTAATGCCGATGGCTCCGATGCGGATCTTGTCGGCAGGCGAGACCGTTGCAAATGCGGAAACGGAAGAAGGTACAATGGCCGAAAGGCCGGCTCCTGCGGCCAGAGCGGAAGCAGTACCAAGAAAGTCACGTCGCGAATGGGTCATAGGTCGGTTCAGGTTGGTTGCTTTCTAAAAGTGCCCTGTTGACCGATATTACCCATTATATGGGAAAGGAATGCCGGCGACGTCAAGCGTTATGTATCGACGCCACCGGCCAAAGATATCACAAGGGGTTACGAGGGGTTGTTATAATACTGTGAATCAATCTATCCAGCTCTCTCTCCATATCTTTCAAGCGAGCGAGAACGTCGATATCGCGCGTGGCAGCGTAGGAATTTTGCAAATCCCTGACTTCCTTGATCCGAAGTGCAAAACTGAGGAGCGTCATGAGTTCGTTGAATTGGTGTTTCAGAATATGACGGCAAAGTAAATGCGAATCCGGCGCTTGTGTACGGGGATTATGTGATTATAATAAAAATCTAATCCCTGCCATACGATATGTCCTTTCGGGACATTCCACTGTCTTTCCGGGCTAACCTGCTTCCAACCGGGCAAACTAATTTTGCATCATTCTAATACGCAAACACTTCGGTTGGACGGTCTGTGGAGCAGTCCGCCTCCGGCCGCTATCAAGTTAAACACATTCGGATCATGAAAAAGAACATCATATGGGCGGTACTGGCGATGTCAGTCTTCTTTACCGCTTGCAGCACAGGTTACAAGCATCTGAAAACCTCGAAAGAAACCGGCTTTTCGGTCAGAAACTATCAGACTTTCGATCTTCAATATACCTTCCCCGAGGGCGCCGATACCCTTGCTCCTCGTTTCGCCGAAAGCAAAAAGTTGGCTACCAAACTGATCACTGGCAATATGGCTCAAAAAGGTTTGGTCAAAAGCCAGAATCCGGAACTAATGGTGAACCTGTCGGTACAATTGCAGGAAAAAACGCAGACACGCACCACCGATTTCCGGACGGACGGTTTGCCAAGATACATGGGCCAGCGACGCTACTCCTGGAAGAGCGAGGAAATCGAGGTAGGAAAGTACCAGGAGGGCACGCTGATCCTCGACATCATCGACACTAAAAACGACAAGCTCGTGTGGCGAAGCGGAGTGAAGGGCATTTTGTCCGAAAATACCGCGAAAGCCGAAGCCGGCCTCACAGCGGCGATTAATGAGCTCTTAGGCAAGCTGCAATAGTACACTTCTGCCAGGCAATTCAGGCCCGGACACCGGATAGGTGCTCCGGGCTTTTTGCTTTTGCCTATATTTATGTGCTGGCTGGCCCAAATCTCCAGACCCGCATTTATCATCATGCCTTCTTCAAAACCACTTACGATCACGTACAAGAATGACGATCAATGGTTTGCCCAGATCGGCCCACAGCTTCATGCGGTTTTCGATGAGCATTCCCTGACATTCGACAATGAAATCGGCAAAGGTGATTTTTACCGGGTCAATATCGATCAGGGGCTGCGCGTGAGGCGGGTAGTCGTTCAATTCCATAAGCCGGTAGTATTCAAACGGAAGCTCACCCACGACCCGGGTTATTATGTGCTCGTTTCGAACCTCAGCGAACAATACCTCGAAACCCGTACCGGCGAACAGCAGTTCAACCTCGGTTATGGAACGGAAAACGGCTTATATTTCAGCTCGCCTCAGCTTACTGCGTCCTACACCTTCGAGCCTGGCGTACGGTATCACCTTATTTTTATCGTACTGACTTACGAGCGGATTCATGATTTCATCTCACGCCAGCCCGAAACGCAACAACCGTTACTACGCTCGCTCGCCGACGCCGACAAACCGGTTTATCATGTCGAATGCCTTGACAGCTATTCATTGAACCTGCTGAAAGAGATGGATCACCAAATGCACGACGGCCGCGGGAATAACCTGCTCATTCATTCGCGTTGCCTGGAACTTTGCCACCACATACTGCAAAAAGTGGAAGAGCGTCGGTCCCGCAAATCCCAGGCCGTCCTAGTTCATCCATCGGACGTGCAAAAACTGAATGAAATCCGCCGGGCCCTGCTCGATGGTTACCAGCACCCCTGCCCACCCGTGCATGTAGCTGCGCAACGTGCGTTGATGTCGCCCACAAAGTTCAAGAATCTTTTCAAACAGCTGTTCGGACATAGCTATTATCAGTTTTACAAAAATGTGCGGATGCACAAAGCTCGCGAATTACTGCTTACCGAAAAGATGAATGCCTCAGAAGTAGGTTACCTGCTCGGCTACAATAACCTGAGCAAATTTACCAAGGCTTTCAAAGATGCATTTGCCGTGACGCCGGGGAGCGTGATGTCGGTCGCGCCTTCACACAATGTGTCGCCAAGTTTTTGAAGACATAAAAAACCCGGAGCCAAGTATCAGCACCCTGGCATCCGGGTAGAAATCAACAACAAAAAACCAAATCTCTCGACCGAAGCTACTAAGTATGGAGGGAGGTCGCGAAATTTTATAATCCTGCGGCGTGAATGGGATTTCTAACGGCAAAGGCGCTATATTGGTGCCTTCCGCGACCTTGTTATGTCTATGAAGAAAATCGCATTATTCCTTGCTCTGGCCGTGGCCGGGGCCGCCTGCCGCCAGACATCCGGAAAGAAAACCGAGATTGCTGTACGCGATACCACTATTACGGTCGAAAACTCTTTTACCGAGCTCTTTATCGATACGACAGCCCTTGCTTCCTACATCACCGCTCACTCGCTCGGCGACAGTCTCAATGCCAAGCTGCGCAGCTTTTATAACCACCGGAATTACCAGTATGCCTGGTTTTTCCCGGATGGCGTAGCCGAATTTGTGCCGATTTTCCAAAGCTTGCGGAACGATTACATTCATTACTCGGGCGATAGCACACTGTACAATCCCGCGCTTGACAAAACCATCGATTCGCTTTCACAACTGAAAAAGATCAGCCCGGATAATGCACTGGTCGTGGACGCGGAGCTTGCATTGACGGAACAGTTTTTCCGCTATACCGACCTCGCGTACTCCGGCGATCACAAAATCAATACACAGGAACTCAACTGGTTTATCCCCCGCCGGAAACTGAACCCCGAGGTTTTCCTGGATTCGCTCTTGAAAAACAAAGGGCAGAATGTTGCAGCTTACGAGCCTGTCAACAGACACTACAACCTATTGAAACAGAAAGTTTTACAATATTACGCGTTAACTAAGGACGGAGAGCCTGATACGGTTGGTACGAATAAAAAATTCAAGGAAGGCGACCGCGATACGCTGCTCTTAGCCTTGAAAAACCGCCTGTACTTGCTCGGCGACCTTCCGGAGCCGGACAGCACGCCGACCTTCGACTCCACACTGGCTAACGCCGTTAGGCATTTTCAGCAGCGCGTCGGTCAAAAACAGACGGGTGTTACCGGTCCCGCATTCTTCAAAGAGCTGAACGTACCGATAGCCAGCCGCATTCGTCAGATGCTGATCAACATGGAGCGCATTCGCTGGATGCCGGCCGCTCCTCCCACCGATTACATTCTCGTAAACATCCCCGAATTCACACTGCATGCTTATGAAGATGGCAAATTGTCATTCGATATGGTGGTCGTGGTAGGTTCCGAGGCCAATAATACTGTCATTTTTTCAGGCACATTAAATCAGATCGTATTCAGCCCTTACTGGAACGTTCCAACGAGCATTCTGAAAAAGGAAGTTTTACCGGGAATCAAGAAAAACCCGAACTACCTGGCACGGCACAATATGGAATGGAACGGCGGCTCAGTGCGGCAGAAACCGGGCAAATCCAATTCGCTGGGACTTGTAAAATTCTTGTTCCCAAACAGTTACAGCATTTATTTCCACGATACGCCTAGCAAAAGTTTGTTCCAGGAAAGCCAGCGGGCATTCAGCCACGGCTGTATCCGGCTTGCCGAACCCAAAAAATTGGCAGAGTGGCTCCTGCGCCGCGATAGTACCTGGACGAGCGAAAAAATCACCGAAGCAATGCATGCCGGAAAAGAGAAATTTGTGCGGCTACACGGCAAAAATGAGGTGCCTGTTTTCATAGGCTATTTCACCTCCTGGGTAGATCAGCACGGTAATTTACAGTTCCGCAAGGATGTTTACGGGCACGACCGCAAGATGGAGGAAAGGCTGTTCGGCCCCACGGAAACGCCTCTCGCCCAGGTTGTAGCTCGCTGACACGTTACCCGGGCACGCGCTCCGGGCACGGTTTTAGTCTTTGGAATACGTAAAAGCAGAGGTTACCTGCAGGTAAGCGGGTGGCGGTTGATATTCTGAAAAAGCCGCCTTACCTTTGCTAACATCGTTAGGTAAATCTTGTATTACCATGGGAATCCTCGAGCGAAAAATTCGGCAGAAAGAAAATATGCGGACCAATATCCTGGCGGTAGCCATGCAATTGGTCAAAGAAGAAGGCTGGCAATCCCTGTCAATCAGGAAGATAGCTGATGCCATCGAATACAGCGTACCGGTGATCTACGATCACTTCGAAAATAAAGAAGCGATCCTCTTTGAACTTTCTATGGACGGTTTCCGGTTACTCGATAGATTACTGGAAAAAGACAAGCGCAAATATTCCGATCCAGAAGAACGGCTAAGGGCCCACGCCGAAACTTACTGGAATTTTGCTTTCAAAAATCCCGAATACTATCAGCTCATGTACGGTTTGGGAATGCCCTGTTCAAGCCCGGGCAAGGCGAAGCCGGAGTTCAACAGCTTCCGTGATCACATTGGCGAGGCCATTGAAGGAATCGTTAAAGATAAAAAATCTTCCGATGAGGAAACTTGCTTTAAAATTCATGCGTTCTGGTCAGTACTCCACGGCCTGATTTCGATCGTAATGATGCGCTGCTCGGATATCGACGACTCTCAAATGAACAAAAAAGTAATGGACGATTCTGTTAACGCTTTCATCAACAACCTGTAATTTTTTTTCCTTTTTGGTTAACACCGTTAGTATTAATAACTTCACTACCTATTCACAAACAACTGATTATCACCGCAAAAAGTCCACATCCATGAAAACCGTTCAACTAAAAAAAGCAAAAGGGCTAGCCGCATTCCTGCTGCTAGCCGCGGGCTCCGCAGTCCTATATAGCTGTGGTTCATCCACCGCCAACGCACCCGCTTCGGCACCGCCCGCACAGGCGCTGCCTGTTATCACCGTTAGCGATCACGAAGTGACCGCACACCGTGAATTCACCGCATCCATCCAGGGCAGCCGCGATATCGAGATCCGCCCGCAGGTGGATGGTTACCTCGACCGCATCTCCGTAGACGAAGGCGCATACGTACGGAAAGGACAAGTGCTGTTCCATATCGACGCCCGCCCGTATACCGAGCAACTCAATACCGCGAAAGCCAGCCTGCAATCGGCGAAGGCCTCATTGGAGAGCGCATCGATCAACGTTGAGAAACTGACACCGCTCGTTGCCAACAAGGTGGTATCCGACGTTCAGCTGAAAACCGCGAAAGCTGCTTACGACGCGGCCAAAGCCAATGTAGCGCAAGCACAGGCCGCCGTGGACGCAGCGAAGATCAACCTCGGATACACTTCGGTAACGGCCCCGGCGGATGGTTATATCGGCATTATCCCTTTTAAAACGGGTAGCCTCGTGGGTAAGAACACCGTAGAAGCACTGACCGTCCTCTCGGAAACGAAAGACATCCACGTGTACTTCTCGATGAGCGAACTCGATTTCCTCGATTTCAAGCAGGAATTTGAAGGGAACACCATTGAGCAGAAGATCAAGAACATCCCGCCGGTGGAACTCGTACTGGCCGACAACAGCATTTTCCCGCAAAAAGGAAAGGTACAGGTTGTTGAAGGACAATTCGATAAAACGATGGGCGCTATCAACTTCCGAGCAACTTTCCCGAACGGAAACGGATTGCTGCGCTCGGGTAACACGGGCAAGATCCGCATCCCGCGTCAGCTCGCGAAATCGGTGCTGATCCCGCAGGAAGCTACCTTCGAGTTGCAGGACAAGGTGTTGGTGTACACCGTGCTCGACAGCAACAAGGTGGAAGGCCGTCCTGTGACGGTTGCCGATCGCAGCGGACGTTACTATCTGATTTCCAAAGGCCTGAAACCCGGAGAGAAGATCGTATACTCAGGACTTGACAGGTTGCGCGACGGAATGGCCATTGCTCCGCAGAAAATGTCCATGGACAGTCTGCTGCACGCCAATCCGATCTAAACAGCCGGGTGTAAAAGGTTCACGAATTCCACACCAATGAGCAGAGCACCATCGCATTACCCAATGCGATGGACCGCTCCCGCTTTGCCAAAACACTCGATCATGAGCCCCGTGAACGGGGACAAATTCCAATAATATGTTTCAGAAATTTATAGAAAGGCCCGTCCTTTCGACGGTAATATCCATCCTGATATTGCTCCTGGGGATCATATCGCTCACTACGCTGCCGATAACGAAATTCCCCGACATCGCGCCGCCGACGGTCCAGGTGACCGCCGTATATCCGGGAGCGAACGCCGAAGTAGTTGCCCGCGCAGTGGCAACACCCATCGAAGAAGCCGTGAACGGGGTCGAGAACATGACGTACATGACCTCATCGTCCAACAACGACGGTACCATGGCCCTGAACGTGTATTTCAAACAGGGTACCGATCCGGACATCGCTGCGGTGAACGTGCAAAACCGCGTTTCCAAAGCTGTAAGCCAGATTCCGCAGGAGGTTGTTCAAGCCGGTATCTCTACGCAAAAGCAACAGAACTCGATCATCATGTTCGTGGCGCTTTCGAGCGAGGACAGCACTTACGACGAGACGTTCCTTTTGAACTACATTAAGATTAACCTGGTGCCTCAGTTGCAACGTATACCGGGGGTCGGTCAGGCGCAGCCATTCGGTACGCGCGATTATTCTATGCGTATCTGGCTCAAACCGGACCGCCTTGCAGCCTATGGACTTTCACCGCAGGAAGTAACAGGGGCCATTCGCGAGCAAAGCCTTGAAGCGGCCCCGGGTCGTTTGGGTGAAGCGAGCAAGGAAGTCTTTGAGTATGTTTTGAAATACAAAGGAAAACTCACGCAAAACAAAGAGTACGAGGATATTATCATCAAAGCCAATAGCGATGGCTCGGTAATCCGCCTCAAAGATGTAGCACGGGTTGAATTCGGTTCTTATACTTATTCTTCCAATGGTAAACTGAATGGTAATGCGTCGTCCGGTGTGGCTGTGTTCCAGACTGCCGGTACGAATGCGAACGACATTCTGATCCAGGCCGAGAAACTGGTGGATGATTTTTCTAAAACGCTACCCAAAGGTCTGAAAACGACCATCATGTATAACTCGAAAGATTTCCTCGACGAGTCGATCAATCAGGTGCGTTCGACGCTTTTTGAGGCATTCATCCTCGTATTTATCGTCGTGTTCATCTTCTTGCAGGATTTCCGTTCTACATTGATTCCGGCCATTGCGGTTCCGGTAGCGATCATCGGTACATTCTTCTTCATGCAGCTCTTCGGCTTCACGATCAACTTCCTCACGCTCTTTGCATTGGTGCTCGCGATCGGTATTGTGGTCGATGATGCCATTGTGGTCGTCGAGGCGGTGCACTCGAAGATGGAACGAACGCGTCTCGGAGCCAAGAGCGCTACGATCGAATCCATGAATGAAATCTCCGGAGCGATCATTTCGATCACCCTTGTGATGGCGGCGGTATTCGTACCGGTCGGATTTATGCAGGGACCAGCGGGGGTATTCTACCGGCAGTTTGCATTTACATTAGCCATAGCCATTTTGATTTCCGCTCTGAATGCGTTGACGCTCAGCCCTGCGCTTACCGCACTTTTCCTGAAAAACCCGCATGCCGAAGAAGGCCATGACGGCAAACGGAAAGGGTTCAGTGCACGCTTCTTTGCCGCATTCAATGCAGGTTTCGAGTCGATGACGGGCCGTTATGTGAAAAGCCTTCAATTCCTGATCCGCCAGAAATGGGTAACCATCGTCGGATTGGTAGTGATCTCAGGAACGACCTTCTGGCTGACCAAAACCACGCCCACCGGTTTTATTCCTACCGAAGATCAGGGCTTCCTCCTCTACGCGCTCAACACGCCTCCGGGCAGCTCGCTCGACCGTACCTCGAGAGCGATGGCGCAGGTGGACAGCATTGTGAAAAAATCGCCTATCGCCGACCAGCGCTACATTGTGGAGGGTATGAACATCATTTCAAACTCCAACGCATCGCCTTACGGGGTAGGATTTATCCGCATGAAACCGAAAGAACAACGCGGCGAAGTGCAGGACTTCAACCAGATCGTGGGCATGATGTCGCAGCAGGTACGTTCAGTGAACGACGCGAATGCGTTCTTCTTCACCTTCCCTACCGTGGATGGTTTCGGTAACGTCAGTGGTTTCGAGTTTATGTTGCAAGACCGTGGAAACGGTTCTTTGGAAAAACTCAGCACTACTACCAATGCATTCATCGGCGCATTGATGCAACGACCTGAAATCGCCTATGCATTCACCACATTCGCGACGGGTAACCCGCAATTCCAGCTGGAAATTGATAATGCGAAGGCCAAGCAGCTGAATGTACCCGTGAACGAACTGCTGCAAACGCTGCAAATCTATTACGGTTCCAGCTTCGTGTCGGATTTCAACCGGTTCGGAAAATACTATCGCGTGATGGCGCAGGCCGATCCGCTGTACCGCCAGAACCCGGCTTCGCTCGATGGTATTTATGTCAAAAACACCGAAGGCGAAATGGTGCCGGCCAACCAGCTGGTAACCCTGAAACGGGTGTTCGGACCTGAAACCGTAACCCGCAACAACTTGTACAATGCGGTAATGATCAACGGAACGCCAAAACCGGGTTACAGTACCGGTGATGCCATCCGCGCGGTGCAGGAAACTGCTGAGAAGGTCCTTCCGAACAATTATAAAACCGAATGGACCGGTATGACACGTGAAGAAATCAACTCGGGCTCGCAGATCATCCTGATCTTCGTATTGAGCCTCGTGTTCGTATACTTCCTGCTCGCCGCTCAATATGAAAGCTACATCCTGCCGCTGGCCGTGATCCTGACGATCCCGCTGGGTGTGTTCGGATCGATGCTGTTCATCAACTGGATGGGTATTGAAAACAACATCTATGTGCAGGTCGGTCTGATCATGCTTGTAGGTCTCCTCGCGAAAAACGCGATCCTGATCATCGAGTACGCCGTTCAGCGGCGCGAGGCGGGTATGAGCATTGTCGAATCGGCATTGGAAGCTTCACGCCTGCGTCTGCGTCCGATCCTGATGACCTCGTTCGCATTCATCGTCGGTCTGCTGCCGCTGATGCGCGCCACCGGTGGTTCAGCACTCGGAAACCGTTCGATCGGTACTGGTGCGGTAGGTGGAATGCTCACGGGGGTAATCTTTGGGGTGTTTGTGATCCCGGTGCTGTACGTGATCTTCCAGTATTTGCAGGAAAAAGTCGTCAAAAAACCGGCTAAGCCGGAACTCGTCGAGGCAGAAGTGCAATAGTGGCGCCTGCTTCGGCACCGAAATGCGATGACTATTTTATTTTAAGATTAACATCATGAAAAATACATTCAGATTAACGCAAATACCCGTTCTGATCCTGCTGGTAACTTTGCTCGCCTCTTGCAAGGTGAGCAAGGACTACCAGCGCCCGGAACTGGCACTGCCCACCGGATACCGTAGTGTCCCTTACGGCGACACCGCTACCATTGCGGACATGGGCTGGAAGGAATTCTTCCCTGATACTACATTGCAACGCCTCATCGAGCGCGGCATTGCCTACAATTATGACCTGCAAATCGCCCTGAAACGCATCGATATTGCGCAGCAGCAAGTAAAACAGGCCAAAATGCTGCAACTCCCGCGCCTCGACCTGCGCATTGCAGGCACATACAACCGTCCTTCGAGCAATAGCTTGAACGGGATCAGCGCGAGCAGTTTCCTCGGAGCCAAACACATCGAGAACTACATTACTGCTGTGGATTTATCATGGGAAGCAGACATCTGGGGCAAGATCCGTCGTCAGCAGCAAGCAACCATGGGCCAGTATCTGCAAACTTATGAAGCTACCAAAGCCGTTCAAACCCGCCTCGTAGCGGACATTGCAAGAGGTTTTTTCAATTTATTAATGCTCGATAAACAGTTGGAAGTGGCTAAGCACAACCTCGAACTGAGCAATAACACATTGAAACTTACCAACCTGCTTAAAGATGCCGGCGAAGTAACGTCGCTCTCGGTACAACAGTCGGAAGCGCAGCGCGAAGCTATCGCATTACTCATTCCGCAGCTTGAACAGGATATTACCATCCAGGAAAACGCATTGCAGGTCCTGACCGGCCAAATGCCGAACGCGATCGAGCGTAAAGTGAAACTGGCCGATTTTAAAGCGAATGACAGCCTGGCAACCGGTGTACCGGCCGCATTGGTAAGCCGCCGCCCCGATGTGCGTGCGGCCGAAATGTCCGTACTAGTAGCGAATGCGCAGCTGGGCGTGGCGCAAGCGAGCATGTACCCGTCGCTGATTATCTCCGCGAGCGGAGGGATCGAATCGTTCAAATCGAGCAACTGGTTTAATATTCCGGGCTCTCTGTTCGGCATTGCGGCCGGTACCATCGCCCGCCCGATCTTTGCGAGACGCCAGTTGAAAACCAACCTGGAAGTAGCCAAAATCGAGCGTGAACAATCGGTACTTGAATTCCGTCAGTCGGTTTTGAATGCGGTGGGTGAAGTTTCAAACTCGCTGGTTCAAACCCAGAAACTGAAAGAACAGGAAGCCATCGCCAGCAACCAGGTCAATATTCTGACACAAGCCATTTCCAATGCGCAATTGCTTTACCAGAGCGACATGGCCAATTACCTGGAAGTAATCACCGCGCAAGGCAATGCATTGCAGGCGGAACTTAACCTCGCATTCATCCGCAGCCAGTCGCTCGTTGCGCGCGTAGACCTCTACCGCAGCCTGGGCGGCGGCTGGAAATAGATTTCCAATCAGACCTACATACACTATGGTTAGCGTCTTTGTTAAGTGTAGTTAAGCACAAAAAGCCGTTGGACTCGATCCGACGGCTTTTGTATTTTATAAGCACCCGTATTAATTATTCTCTATCGATATTCACTGTAAGGTAACGCGGAAGGGTTTTCATGGCCACCTCTATAGACACATTATTCCGCGCCTGTGTCGCCTTGTCGGGCAAGTAATAATTGTAACTTTTGAAAAGGTAATATGCCAATGCGCGGTTGTAATCGTCAAGACTTTTGTCGGAGACCATTTCAAGCATCCTGACTTCCATTTCCCGCCTGTTCGTGCTTTCGGAAAGCGACCGCCCCATCCTGCCTATCGACCCAACATAGTGGTTCTCATTCGCATTACCAAGACGGAACAACGTCCCCATGATCAGGTCAGGCACATTGATATCCAGCACTTCCAGTTCCTTAATGTAGGTTTTCCGCCCGGCCCACGCCCAGCTGCCATCCGACACCCTTTGAAAATTGTCGTTCATAATGTCGAGGTGCGCACGAAGGAAAATCTCCCATTTCACTGTCGATGCCGACAGGCGAGCGATGTTCAGGGCGTGGTACCGCGGGCTTTCGTCCATGCTGCAACCACCCACCACAATCCGATCACGTTTCAAACGTAACGCCAACTCGGGCGAATGGTATCGTTCGATGTATTCTTCGACCTGGTCGTTGTCACTCCCTATTTGTTTTGCCTCGTCTACCGCCTCCGCCAGTAGTTCATTGAATCTGGCCGATACCTTTTGCAAACTATCCACGCGGTCAACACGTGACGAATGCCAGGCGTTAATTGCGTCGATACATTTTTTGACCTCTTCCTCTTTCATATTTTTCAATATTTGAGGCCTATGGGTCGCCGCGGACACATATTCAATCAATTCGTTCGCTTTGGGGTGCTTTTTGTACTCGTATGTCCTGCCTGTCCGGACTGCATTTTCGGTATAAATCTGTCCCGCCGTATCTACCAGGCAATCCACGTACTGAATCCAGCGTGCATATTTTTCCGGGATCGGCTTTTGGGCAAAATCGTCAATGAAGTAAAGAGCTTCCACTATTCCTTCCCCATATTTGTGATATTGTGTTACCCATTTACCACGTACGCTGCCCAATGCAACCGCATTGTCTTTCGGAAGGGAAATGGTGTAATACCCTTTACCATTTACATTCGAAAATGCGGTGAGCGACGACTGATCTTTGTAGTCCACCGTGCCATATTTGATAATGAGTATTTCGTTGTCGACCACCGCCGTTGGATACCTTGCCAGAAACGTATCAAAAGACAAGCCCGCCTGCATATCGGCAAACGCCACTTTCGCTTGCCAACCTTCGAGCGAAACATAATGGGCCCTTGCCTGCGGTTGCGATACAAATACCTTATTCAAATCACAAACCTTGAATTTCAGATTGAGCGAATCAACGATGTGTTTCAACCGGCCCATCGTCGCGTTGGAGTAGATTAGCCCATTTTCAGAAAGTTTGAATTCCGACGGCTGGGCGAGACTGGTCAAAGAAACCAGCAG
>DATMSL010000178.1:0-12057 GCA_035565435.1 Dyadobacter sp.
GATTTTTTTCTGCTAAAAGGATGTAGGCTTTTGAATGAATCTGAGAGAGATTGTATTATTTTGGTACTTCAATCATCAATCACGAAATGGAACTTATCAACACCCTGTTGTCAGCTAATAAAACGTGGGCCGCCAGACAACTGGAAGTCGACGAAACATATTTTGATAAACTGGCCAAAAACCAGAACCCGGATTTTCTCTGGATCGGATGTTCCGACAGTCGGGTACCGGCCGAAGACCTCACAGGTTCGCAGCCCGGCGAAATGTTTGTGCACCGCAATGTCGCCAACCTCGTTGTGCATACGGATATGAACATGCTCAGCGTGTTGCAATATGCGGTAGAGGTGTTGAAAGTACGGCATATATTGGTTGTAGGACATTACCAATGCGGTGGGGTGAAGGCCTCGATGATGCACAAGGACCTGGGGTTGATCAACCGCTGGCTACATAACATCAAGGACGTATACGACAAGTTTGCGACCGAGCTGGATGCGATTGAAGACGAGAAAAAGCGCTTCGATCGATTGGTAGAGCTTAATGTAATCCAGCAAGTCCATAACCTGGCGCAAACGAGCATTGTACAAAACGCCTGGCATCAGGGGCAGGAACTGCATTTGCACGGTTGGGTGTTCAGCCTGCACGACGGTCTTTTAAAAACCCTTGCACACATGCCGCCATCTACGAAAGTCGAAGGCATTTACCGCTACGATTTTTAGTATAGGTTTGTGCAAATCTCCTGATTTGTATGCACTATTTGCAGGCCTCTGGCCGGTCAATACCGAAGCGCTCTGGCAGTATCGACCGGCCAGAGGCCTGCGAATAGCTGGCCACGAAGGTTCATCTTCGCGCAACCCTGTTAAAGTACCTTCCTCCATTCTTCCCTTTTTGCCATTCCTCCCTTTTTGGTAGTTCAAACTGTTAGCATTATCTTCACAGTCTTAAATAAGTCTAAATAAGATAACTGGCGGCGAAGCGATGAAAAAACTGATTGGAAAATTGCATCTGTACCTGGGGCTTGTCTCGGGCATCATGGTGTTCATCATTTCCATCACGGGCTGTATTCTGGCATTTGAGCAGGAAATCAAAACGATTACGCAGCCCTATATGTTCGTGAATGGCCCGACAGGCGGGAAGGTGCTGCTGCCGTCGGAACTCGCCGAGATCGCCAAAAAGGCATTGCCAGGCAAGATCGCCAAAGGCGTGCTCTACGATACGCCCGACCGTAATGCGCAAGTAGGTTTTTACAACCTCGATCCCGAGTATTACTACGTCGCCTACATCAATCAATACACCGGGAAATTGGAGCACGTTTGGAATGAGGACGACGATTTCTTTCATTTTATCCTCCATGGGCATTACTACCTCTGGTTACCCGAAAAGTACGGACAGCCGGTGGTAGCTTCGGCGACGCTGGTTTTCTTTTTCATGATGATCAGCGGGATGGTGCTATGGTGGCCTAAAAACAAATCTGCGGCCAAACAGCGATTTTCGATCAAATGGAATGCGGCCTGGCGGCGCAAGAACTATGATCTGCACAATGTACTAGGCTTTTACATCATGTCGATCGGTGTGATCCTAGCGGTTACGGGGTTGGTTTGGGGCTTTCAATGGTTTTCGCAGGGGCTTTACACGGCTACGGGCGGCGAAGGTTCAGATATGTATTACAATCCGCCTTCCGACACGGTATCTACAGCGCAGGTAACGGGTCCGATGCAGGCTGTGGACAAGGCCTGGTTGCAACTACAAAAGGAATATCCCCGATATGCAACCCTCAATATCTCGTTTCCGACCGAGAAGGCCGAATCTATATTCTCTTACGTGAACTTCCGGGAAGGCACCTATTATAATGTCGACTATAACTATTTTGACCAGTATTCGGTCAAAAAGATCAATGCGACGGGACCCTATACCGGCAAATACAGTGAAGCCAACTTTGCTAACACGCTGCGCCGTATGAATTACGACATCCATACGGGGGCTATCCTCGGTTTGCCCGGCAAGATCCTCGTGTTCTGCGCCAGCCTCGTGTGCGCGTCACTGCCTATTACCGGTTTTGTGATCTGGTGGGGCCGTAGAAAAAAGGCATCGAAAAAGGTTAGAAAGCGTGTTTCGGTCTTGGCAACATCGTAATGGAAACAATAGTTTGACAGAGGCGTTCAGTTGAGAGCCCGGATATGGGTACCTGGCCCAAAGCCGGAAAGCCTTATTGTTTTTGGTAAACTCTTACATAATCCACTTCAAAGCGGGCGGGGAATTCTGTTTTGGACAAATCACCGCCGTTATCGCCGCCTAGCGCCATGCCCAGCAGAATGTAATGCGGCTGCTTGAAAGGCGTAATGTCCTTGTTTTTGGCATTAACGGCTTTGGCCTGATCTTGCGAGGCCATCAGTATGTCATCCACATATATTTTGATCGAGTTTTCATCCCAGTCCATCCGCCATACGTGGAATCTCGACGACCAGTCCGGGTCGTTGAAGGTGCTGATTTGCTTTTTGTTGGTATTCCAAATCGGCTTGTAGCGCTCCTTGGAGCCCCAGGCGAGGTTGGCGAGCAACATTCCCCGGTAAAATTCCATAATGTCGATCTCACCATTGTCCGGCCATTCTCCTTTTTCGCCCAGCGTCCAGAATGCCGGCCAGATGCCTGAGCGCGTGTCTATTTTGGCTCGCATTTCGAACCGGCCGTATTGAAAGCTCTTTTTGCCACGGGTAATGATGCTGGCCGAGGTGTATTCAGCATATTCGCGGGTTTCTTTCCAGTTACTGCTGCCCGGTGTGTAGTTCGGGTTTTTGATCCGTTCTTTTTTGGCTTCGATAATCAGGTAACCACCTTTGCAGTAGGCATTATCACCCTGATACCATTGGTCTTCGTGGTTACGCGTGAAACCTTTTTCGGGTTGCCACACATTCGGATCCGGTGCACCGTCGTAGTCGAATTCGTCGGCCCATACGAGCTTGTATTGTGCGGTTGCGGGGAGGAAGCTCATAACCGTGAGGATGATCGTTAATAGTAATTTGTCAGGAGTTGTCATGGGTTGTCAGATATTGTTGTGAGCAGTCAGTTGTGATTTATCAGGGGTTGTCATTCGTTGTTTCCGATATCATTGTGCAAAGTGATGGTGTCCGCTCATTTACCCGAAATGCCAAATTGAAAAGAATTGACACTATAAATGGCCGCATCGGGTTTTATTTCTGACAGTTTTCCATTTTCTTGTAAACAACGGCTGGGCGTCGCTATTGCCGGCCTTTGTTGATTTTTATATGCGTAAATTTTTTGATACTGCTAAAAAAGCCGGCCTGGATGGTTTCATGCTCGCATTACTCAGCATGATCCTGCTCGCCTGGCTCTGGCCCGCGCCGGGGATGCAGGATAGTCCGCTGCATCTTTCCACCGTTTCTACCTATGCGGTTTCAGTCATATTCTTCTTTTACGGCCTTCGCCTGAGTCCTGAAAAATTGAAGGCCGGGCTCGTGAATTGGCGTCTGCATGTGATGGTGCATTTATCGACATTTGTACTTTTTCCGGTACTGGCGCTCGCGTTCAGGTCGTTTTTTCAGAGCGAAGAGGGGCAAATTATGTGGCTCGCGATCTTTTTTCTGACCGTCCTGCCATCCACGGTTTCGTCGTCGGTTGTGATGGTATCCATTGCACGAGGCAATATTCCGG
The DNA here is from genome assembly GCA_035565435.1 of Dyadobacter sp. GTDB lineage: Bacteria > Bacteroidota > Bacteroidia > Cytophagales > Spirosomataceae > Dyadobacter. The sequence goes on from DATMSL010000178.1 coordinate 3,667, forward strand.
CGGCGATATTCAATGCCAGTATTTCGAGCTTGATCGGCGTTTTCATCACGCCACTTTGGATGGGCCTTGTACTGGAATCAGGCCCCGAACATTTTGATCTGCTTTCGGTAGTCGGAAAACTATCCATGCAAGTACTACTTCCGGTATTTGCCGGGATTGCCCTCAACAGTCGCTGGGGACATTTCGCGGAGCGCCACAAAAAGTACATCCGCTATTTCGATCAGTCATCGATTTTGCTGATCGTCTACACTTCTTTTTGTGAATCGTTCGGAGAACACCTCTTCGATTCGCTTGGAATAAAAGAAATTGTATTTTTAGGGATAGGAATGCTCACGCTGTTTTTCGGGATCTATTTCCTCCTGACGTTCATTTGCGGTTTGCTGCATTTCAACCGGGAGGATAAGGTTACGGCGGTATTTTGCGGTTCCAAGAAATCGCTGGTGCAAGGTGCGGTGATGTCGAAAGTGCTGTTTGCGGGCCCGGAAGCGGGTTTAATGCTCCTGCCGATCATGCTTTATCACGCATTACAGCTGATAGCCGCCAGCATCATTGCCCAGCGGATGGCCCGGGAGCCGGAAGTAGCGGAAAATTTTGTACTTAAAAAATAAAGTATGCGTATCATATCGTGGCTGGTGAGATTGTTAGTGCTGATTTTGCTTTTGGCAGGGATTAACGCGTTATGGTCGGGTTTCAAAACCGGCAGCTGGTTGCCCGAATGGCTTGGAGGGGAGGATAAGGTAGAGACAATGCATACCGTGGTTTTGCAGGAAGTCACCGCTATGGGCAAGTTGGAAGTCGTGAAATACAACTTCAAGGATGTGGTGGAGCAGGAACTGGTGAAAATGTGGCTGCCTAATGCCAAAGCAATCCTGATCGTACAGGGAGAAGCGATTGGTTGCGTGGATTTAGCCAAAATCTCCATGGAAGACATTACCTCCGACGCGGAAACGCTCGTGATCAATATGCCTGAACCCGAGCTTTGTGTTTTTAAGATAGACCATAGTAAATCAAAGGTTTATAATACAGAATATGCCTTTACCGACGAGGCGAAACTGGTGCAGGAGGCTTACAAGCAAGCCGAAAAACAAATCCAGCGATCGGCTCTCGACATGGGTATTCTTGACCAGACGAAGGAGAATGCCAGGAAGATACTGACTCCGATGCTGGAAAAAGCTTCCGGTAAAAAGGTGGTGCTGAAATTTCCGATGAATGCCAAGGTAGACAAGTTGCGATAATATAAACTGCGCTAAACCAACCCTTTCTAATGAGTAAAAAAGGATTTCTGACGCTGGATGAACTTTCGGGCAAGATTGGGGGAGGGGAGATTGAAACAATTGTAGTTGCATTTACGGACCATTACGGCCGGCTCATGGGCAAGCGCGTCGACGCCGATTATTTTCTCGATTCGGTTTCCAAATCGGGCACGCACGGTTGCAATTACCTGCTCACGACCGACATGGCCATGGACCCGGTACCGGGCTACCGCTATGCCAACTGGGAGCTCGGTTACGGTGATTTCCACCTGGTGCCCGACCTCGCTACCCTGCGAATCGCCGATTGGCTCGATAAAACCGCGTTGGTGATTTGCGATGTGCATAACGACAAATCGCACCAGTTGGAATCCATCGCGCCGAGGTCATTGTTAAAAAAACAACTGGCCTCGCTCGCAGGCGACGGCGTCGAATGCTTTGCAGCCTCGGAATTGGAATATTACCTGCTCGAAAACAGCTATAAACAAGCATTTCAGCAAAACTACCAGAACCTGAGTCCGGCGGGATATTACCTCGAAGATTACCACATTATGCAGGGCACGCGGAACGAAAAATATACTTCGGCGGTCCGCAGGCATTTGAAAAACTCCGGCATCGCGGTTGAAACTTCCAAGGGTGAATGGGGCCTGGGGCAACACGAGCTGAACGTCAAATATGCAGATGTGCTTTCCATGGCCGACAACCACATTGTATACAAGCAATGTATGAAGGAAGTGGCCGACGCAATGGGCCTTTCCGTTACTTTCATGGCCAAGTTCGCGACCGATCAGGCGGGTTCGAGCAGCCACATTCACATGAGTCTGTGGAAAGACGGCAAGAATATCTTCGACGGCGACCAGCAGTTCGGGCCGGTGAAGGGCTCCGATATTTTCCGATGGTTCCTCGGCGGCTGGATCAAACACGTGCCGGATGTAATGCCATTCTACGCTCCGACCGTCAATTCCTATAAACGGTTTGTGGACGGCTCCTGGGCTCCTACGCGGCTTGCGTGGAGCTACGATAACCGCACGGCCGGTTTCCGGGTGGTAGGCAGTGGATCCAGCCTGCGGATCGAATGCCGCATTCCCGGGGCCGATTGTAATCCCTACCTTGCATTTGCGGCGTCACTCGCCTCGGGCCTCGACGGGATCAGGAACCGCATTGAACCGCCCGAATGCTTTATCGGCGATATTTATGCCGCCGCGCATTTGCCTCGCGTGCCTTACACGCTCGCGGAATCCATTGCATTGTTCGAAAACAGCCCGTTTGCCAAAGAAGTATTCGGCGAGGAGGTGGTGGAGCATTATACCCATTTTTTCAAAACCGAGCAGCGGGCCTACGACACCTCCGTAACGGACTGGGAGCGGAAGCGGTATTTTGAACAGATTTAACCACTCGTTACTATCCAAAAACATAACCAATCAAACCCCATGCGCTTAGAAAACAAAGTCGCGCTTATTACAGGTGGAAGCGGCGGAATCGGTCGTGAAACTGCTATTTTATTTGCTAAAGAAGGAGCTAGGATCGTCGTGACGGATGTGAACGACGCGGCTGGCCAGGAGACGGTCGATGAGATCGTGAAAAATGGCGGAGAGGCCTATTTTTTACATTCGGATGTTTCCAAAGCGGCCGACTGCGAAGCGGCTGTGGCATTTACCGAAGAGAAATTCGGGAAGCTGAATATCCTTTTCAACAACGCGGGTATCATGCACAGCGACGATGATAACGCCGTGACCACAGAGGAAGCGATCTGGGACCTGACGATGAATATCAATGCAAAAGGCGTTTTCCTGGGTTGTAAATACGGTATACCGGCATTAAAGCGTGCAGGGGGAGGTTCTATTATTAATACTGCCTCATTTGTAGCTATTTTGGGTGCTGCCACTCCGCAGGTGGCTTATACAGCAAGTAAAGGAGCGGTTCTCGCGCTTACGCGTGAACTCGCGGTCATCCACGCACGTGAGAACATCCGCGTGAATGCATTATGCCCGGGCCCGCTGCGCACAGAGCTGCTGATGAAGTTTTTGAATACCGAAGAAAAGAAACAACGCCGCCTGGTACACATCCCGATGGGCCGTTTCGGCGAAGCTAAAGAAATGGCTTACGCCGCATTGTTCCTCGCTTCGGATGAGGCATCGTTCGTTACCGGCACCGACTTCCTCGTCGACGGCGGTATTACTTCGGCATATGTAACACCTCTTTAATGGGAGGAAGGAGAATGGAGGAAGGGGAAGATGGAGGAGGCTCTATCCCGGTTCCCTTTCCTCCTTCCTCCCTTTCCTCCCTTTTCTCCCTTTAATTATGATTCAAAAAACAATAAGCCCGATCGACGGCTCTGTGTATGTGGAGCGCGAATTGGCGAATGCTGAGGCTGTGGAGGCTGCTCTGGAAAAGGCGGTAGCAGCCCAAAAGGAATGGAAAAAGACGACACTCGCGGAGCGTGAGGCAATTTGCCGGAAGGCAGTCGAATATTTTCTGAATAACGCCGAGGAAATCGGTTTGGAACTGACCTGGCAAATGGGGCGCCCTGTGCGCTACACGGCGAATGAGATCCGCCGCGGCTTCCAGGAACGGGCCAATTACATGATTTCCGTAGCTGAAAAGGCACTCGCGGATGTGGAAGTCGATGAAATTCCTGGTTTTAAAAGATTTGTTAAAAGGGAGCCGCTGGGCGTAGTATTCGTGGTGGCGCCGTGGAATTATCCTTATTTGACGTCCGTGAACTCGGTGATACCGGCTATTATGTCGGGTAATGCGGTGATTTTGAAGCATGCACAGCAGACGCCCCTTTGTGCAGAGCGTTATGCAGCCGCATTTGAATACGCCGGTTTGCCGGAAGGAGTATTTCAATATCTGCATTTAAGTCATGATCAGGTGGCGCAGGTGATCGGCGATGCGCGGGTCGACTATGTGGCATTTACGGGTTCGGTGGAAGGCGGTCATGCGGTGCAGAAAGCCATTAATGAGCGGTTTATAGTCGGCGGGCTGGAACTCGGCGGAAAGGACCCCGCATACGTACGTGCGGACGCGAACCTGGCCGATGCGGTTGAAAATCTGGTGGACGGCTCTTTCTTCAATTCGGGGCAGTCGTGCTGCGGAATCGAGCGCATTTATGTGCATCAGACCGTTTATGACGAATTTATCAAGGGCTTTGAAGAACTAACCAAAACCTACGTCCTGGGTGATCCGCGCGATGCCGAGACGACATTAGGGCCAATGGTAAGGACCTCAGCAGCCAGCTTTGCACAGAAACAGATCGATGACGCTATTGCGCAAGGCGCCACCGCTTTGATTGACCCCGCGTTGTTTCCCGCACACCAGTCAGGGACGCCTTACCTCGCACCGCAAGTGCTCGTGAATGTGAACCATTCGATGGATATTATGACGGAAGAAACTTTCGCGCCGGTAGTAGGCATTATGCCTGTCGCGAGCGACGAGGAGGCCATTCGCCTGATGAACGACAGCCAATACGGCCTCACAGCCTCCATCTGGACTTCGAACGTCGACGCCGCCCTGCAAATCGGTGAGCAAGTTGAAACCGGCACCTGGTTTATGAACCGATGCGACTACCTTGATCCCGCATTGGCCTGGACGGGTGTTAAGAATTCCGGTCGAGGTTGTACGCTGTCAGTCGTAGGTTACGAAGCATTAACGCGGCCTAAGTCTTTTCATTTGAAAATAGGGTAACTTGGTCTGATGGGTTATCTTTAATCGAAAACCAGCCAATTTGAGATATGAAGAGCATTGACACACTTGATTTAAATGGAACTTACAGCTATGCTGACTACCTGAAATGGCAGTTCGAAGAGCGCCTTGAACTGATCAAAGGCAAGATCTTTAAGATGTCGCCTGCACCTGCTATGAGGCATCAACAGATATCCATGCGACTCTCTTCTGAAATATGGCATTTACTTAAAAGCAGGGAGTGCCAGGTTTTTGCCGCGCCATTCGACGTGCGATTGCCGAGGTTTGATATTCAATCTGATAAAGAAATTCTCACGGTTGTTCAGCCAGATATTTCTGTGGTTTGCGATCCCAGCAAAATAGATGAAAAAGGCTGTCTAGGTGCTCCTGATTGGATTATCGAAATACTTTCGCCAGGTAATACGAGAAAGGAAATGGATAACAAATTTGATGTATATGAAGAGTCGGGCGTGAAAGAGTATTGGCTTGTGGAACCGAATGATGAAGTCATTTTTGTTTATCTTTTGGATGACGATGGGAGATATTTCGGAACGAAGCCATCCACAATTGGACAGACTTTGACTTCGACTACGTTACCTGACTTTACCATCGATTTAAACCAGCTTTTTGATAAAAAGTAGAATAACAATATGACAAAAGTCGGATTGCTGGAATGCGACCATGTACGCGAAGAGCTGTTGCCGATTGCGGGGGATTACCGGGAGATGTTCCCGGCTTTGTTTTCTCAGGTCGCGCCGGATTGGAAGTTTACATTTTATGATGTTTGCAACGGATATTTTCCGGCTTCCGCAGATGAGTGTGACGTGTACGTTTGCACCGGTTCCAAATTTTCGGTTTATGATGATGAGCCGTGGATTCATCGGTTGAAGGAGTTTGTACGTGAAATCCGTGATTCGGATAAAAAATACCTGGGCATTTGTTTCGGGCACCAGATGTTGGCCGAAGCGTTAGGTGGAAAAGTGGAAAAATCGGCCGTAGGCTGGTGCGTAGGTGTGCATAATTTTCAGGTGTTGAGCCAGGAAGAATGGATGGCGCCGTCGCGGCAGTCGTTCAATCTCCTGATGATGTGCCAGGATCAGGTGATGGAACTGCCGCCGGACAGCAAGCTGCTGGCCGAGTCGCAGGATTGCCCGATCGGCATGTTCAGCGTCGGTAGAAATATGGTGGCGATACAAGCGCATCCCGAATTTCCGAAGCCTTATGAAAAAGCATTGATGGAAATCCGAACGGAGCGCATCGGGCAGGCAAAGGTAGAAATGGGTATTGTAAGCCTGGAACTGCCGCTCCATGAGTTGACTTTCGCGAATTGGTTAAAGAATTTCGCTGCGCTATGAAGTGGCATGACGGTTTGCTATTTTTACCGCTGCTAAGATTTTAACTTACCAATACCCGCAATGACCGAGAACAGCACGGTATCCAGGCGTCAGATTTTGAGTGCCCACCAAACGGGCCAGAAGATACGCCGTATCGCTTTTGAAATATATGAGCAGAATTTTGAGGAAAAGGGCATCATAATCGCCGGAATTGCCGGAGAAGGCTTCGCATTCGCTCAAAGACTGGTAGCCGAACTCACAGCCATTTCCCCGCTCGATGCGCAGCTGATCGAGCTCCGTTTCGACAAAAACATCCACCAGCAAAGCCCGATTCTGTTCGACGGCGAACTGAATGTGGAAAACCAGGTGGTAATCGTCGCGGACGATGTGCTTAATACGGGCCGTACGCTCGCATTCGCATTGGAGCCGTTCCTGAAAGTACCGATGAAAAAGGTTCAGGTGGCGGTAATCGTCGACCGCAGCCACCATAAATTCCCGATTCACGCCGATTATGTGGGATATTCATTGAGTACTACACTCATGGAGCATGTAGAAGTGGTTTTGAGCAGGGCCGAGGAAGAAGGGGTGTATTTGAAATAATCACAATTTGCCGCGTATTTCCAGTGTGTTCACACCCACGATATAGGCATAAATAGAGGAAGGGACGAAATTGAGCGTTATACCGTTTTTTTCTATCGTTCCTTCCTTATCAATGGTTGTCACAAGGGCAGATTTCAAATTGTTCTTTTCACAAAACTGCAACAGGCTTTTCAGCTCTTCGGGGCGTTCGTAATATCGGTTGCTCCATTTTACCTCCACGGCCCAGGCGGGTTTCAGGGATTTATTATCCAATCCTACCATATCTACTTCTCCCTGGGTTCGTCCTGAGGTCCAGCGTGCATACCAGGGCGTAAACCAGTACCGGTGTGTCCACTGCGAAAAAATGGCTGTTTCAACCATACTACCAAAGGGATCGTCGGTGGCTTCGAGAGGAGCAAACAGGGCGCTGCGGAGCGAAGGGTTAGTAAGAAAGACCTTGTAAAAATTGGCGCGCTGGAATTTTTTCGCGGTGTCGTCCACTCGGTGGATAACCCTTACCAGAAATGCAGCTTCGAGGTATTCCAGATATTTTTTGAGAAGGTTTTTATCAATACCGCTGTTTTTAGAAAGTACATCCAGGGAGACTTCGTTGCCGCTGTAATAGGCCAGCGTCGTGAAGAATGCATTGAGCTCCTGCACATCCTGAATACCATAGAGGCTGGGCAGGTCGCGCAGCAGTACCTTATCCACAATGTCGCTTTTAATATACCTGCCGGGATTCGCCTGGATCGTCTCCGAGAAAATGACCTCGGGATAGCCGCCAAAATTGATATAGTCGATAAAGTGTTTGTTGAGTTCGGTCAAATGGCTGCTGGTAAAGAACTTGTTTACATTTCCGTTCCAGGCGATGGACGAAGGGCGGATCAGGTGATCGAATTTTTTTAATTGGATATACTCGTGGAAAGTCAGGGGAGGAAGCATGAACTCAGTGAATCGCCCGGCGCCACTTTCATTGCTTTTGAGGCGAAGTGCAGCAGCGGCCGACCCGGAAACAATGATCTTGGTGTGAGGATAGCTGTCCACCATCACCTTTAAATGCACTTCCCAATCCCTGAGGTACTGGATTTCATCGAAGAACAAATGCCAGTTATCAAGGTCGTCGCTCGCGACCGCCTTGCGTACGAGCGAAAACAGTTGCTCCAATCCCATATAGAGGTAAATAGGGTTGTCGATACTGATGAATGCAACTTTTTTAGGATCTACGCCGGATTCCAGCAGCTTTTGGACGCTGTGGTGCATCATCACCGTTTTCCCGACGCGTCGGGGGCCCATTAGTACAACGGCCCGTTTTACACTCGTCTCACTGACGAGCTGATGCAACAGCCCGAAGTAGAGCCGCGGCTGCATTTCATTGTATTCCGGATCGATGTTTCCGGAGACCCACCAAGGATTTTCGAACCGGAGCCTGCTCAAAACGAGCTCCTCGGAGATGGGTTGCAGTTTTAGTCTTTTTGCCATAGTCTTACAAAAAAGTCATTTTAATGTAGATTGATATATATTAAATTGACATTTTTGTAAAAGTA
>DATMSL010000179.1:0-4985 GCA_035565435.1 Dyadobacter sp.
CTTCCAATCGGAAGGGGCTTTCATTTTATTTGCGGGGTGCGTCTTTATTTTTGAATGACGGTTCTTAAATGGTGGGTCATTCCATTTTCCTCTGTAACTTCAATCACATACAGGCCTGACACCCACTTAGCTACCCGTAAACCTGTCGCTGGGAAGCTGCCCGCAGAGTAAACCACAGTGCCACTGCTGTTGGTTATCGTCACACGGGAGATTTTCCGTCCTGCCAGGTCTGTGAGGAAGATCTTATCGGATACCGGGTTAGGATAGGTTGTCAAACCACCGATACCGGACTCGATGTTCCTGATGCCACTGTATGCATAAGTCTGATCTTTATCGACCATTTTGAGGCGATAGTAATTCTCTCCCGAAGCCATCGCGGCGTGGATAAAGGTGTAATCGCGGCGTATGGCACTTTCCCCGAAGGATTCGACCTTACCAACAGCGCGCCAGTTTTTAGCATCCTTGCTGTGCTGCACCTCAAAATAATCACTGTTGGTTTCCCAGGTAGTTGTCCATGAGAGCAGCGCCTGACTACCTTCCCGAACCGCCTTAAACTCGACCAGTGTCACTGGCAATGCAGCCTCGTCCCCGGAGATGTACAGGGTCGCATTCGCCGTAGCTCCCTGGGAATCGGTCGTAGTATATGGGAAGGCAACACTTCCTTTGAAAGTAGCTACGGGGGCGAAAGTGTAGCTTCCGTCAGTTTGGAGCGTCAAAGTGCCTTTGCCGGTTACCGAAGTGGTCTGTGCGGTCACAGTCTGGGTGTCTCCTTCCGGATCCGTGTCGTTCGCTTTCACGCCGTTTGCGCCCGTTGTGCTGATCCCGTTCGCCGAAGACAGCAGGGCATAGTCATCGGCAGCCTGAGTACTGTTGGTTGTTCCGGTAAGCGAAATGGTAACGATCTGGTAAGCAGAGGCGCTTAAAGGAACCGGCCTGTTATCACTGACTGTGTAAAGGATGGTGTCTTTACCTATAATTCCGGTTGGAGGAGTGTAGGTCACAGCTCCCGTAGCCGGGTTTACAACCGCAGTACCACCCAGGCGGGTGTTACCCGGGTTGCCTCCGTTCAGGTCTGTGAGCACGACCGAGGCAGGCACCAACAGCACATCTTTGTTCCCTGCGGCATCATTGTTTAGCGAATTAATCGTTACACCGGTATTCATTTTGGTGGATGCAATGTCCAGGTTAGCAATCGGTGGGTTGTTGGTTCCCGTGCCGTTGACAGTGATTACCAGCAGCTCTGCCGGGCAGTTTGTCGTCACCGAAGGTGGGCACACCGGTACCAGGAAGCGGTACACACCCGGAGTAGATGAGCTAAACGTATAACTTCCATCGGCAGCTATAACCGGCAGCTCGCTACCTGGATTTGAATATCCCGGCACTGTTGTTGCACTTCCATAGGTAGTTCCTGCAAGGATGACATCATTGGTGGAAACATTTCCGTCAATAGCAACGCCTGAAAGTGCTACGTTGACATCCGGATTTGTCTGGTTACAACTAAGTCCAATTGCCATGCGGGTATCGACAATGGCGCCGTATACATCCACGTACTGGTCGACCGCCTGCACCAGAGAGCCGATCGAGATTTTGATTTCGTCAAACGGTACCGTGGTATAGAACCCTGGGTTGTAAAAGTCAGACGGCGTGCCAAACCATTGGTTCAAGACCGAGAGGTCAAGCAAAGCCGCATCGTTTTTCGATTCCTGCTGCACCCCATTCAGGTAAGTGGTGATGGTGATGCCGGTAAACAGTCCTCCTGAAAGCAGGAATGGGTTTTTCTTGATGGTGAAGCCTGCAAAAGTACCGGCAGGGAACGATGTGGCAGGGACTGCAACGGCCAGAGAGTTTACTTCCAGTCCGCTGGCCAGGTTGTGGATCCGGGCGAAGTCGGTGGTGGAAGCCGAAACTGCATTCCACGGCGCCTGCACTTCGCAGCCGGCACATGCTATGCCTTTAGTTCCAGTCTGCTCGGCATCGATCACCGCGCCATGGTTCTGATCGCTCAAGGTTACATTAAAGTCACAGCCGACGGTAATCGCGCAGCTGCGCTGCATATACGCCCGGTATATCTGAATATTGCCTAAGTCAGCTCCTGCCAGGTTGGTGATTTCAAGCTGCGCTTCATCAAATGGCACTTTGCTGATGATGCCGACGATTTGCCTGTTAGCTCCTCCGGTCACCAGGGAAGTGCTCACGCCCGCGGCCAGCGAATTTCCTGTGCCGCTTTGCACGAGTACGCCATCGTTGTACAAATGGATTGTCATGCTTCCCAGCGCGCTTGCTGAGAGCAACGCGCCTGATTCGATGTCAAAGCCTGCAAACGATTCTGCCGGATAGGTTTCAATGGCATTGGCTACCGAAACAGTGGCTGTTGAGCCCACGCTTGCTCCCATCACCAGTGTGGCAGGCACTACTACCGATCCATTTACGATGTTCTCCGAATTATTGAGCTGACAGGCTGCGCATCCAACCGCGTCGATCGAGGTCCTTACGCCATTGACGTAGACCGGATGAGTGGGGTTTGAAACGGGTGTCAGTGTATTACAGGCCAGTTCGTTGGCGCAGAATGACTTGAATACCGCGTTGTAGATCCGGGTGGTGCCTATGTTGGCATTGATCACAGAGCTGACCGTGATCTTAACCCCGCTGAATGGAAGGGTCGCCAAAAAGCCGAGGGTTTGCCGCCCTGTACCGTTCAGCACCGAGCTTTTAGCAGATATCAATCCGGTGTTGCCCGAAAACGATTCGATCACCGCCCCGTATTGATCCGTGGTGGAGATGGTAATTCCTGAAAGCGCGCTGGCGCCGATCAGGTTCGGGTTGTCGATGTCAAAACCGGCGAAGGTATTGGCAAGGTAAATTTTCGCCCCGTCAGTCACCGCATAAGCAGCTGTTGTGCCGATGTTGGCTGGCACTACCAGCTCGGTATAATTGTCCGGATCTGCGTCAATCGCATTGCCGGAGGCCACAATGTTACATTGCACACAGGCGGTGGCATCAATCCCGGTATTGCGGGTGTCGACAAAGACAGGGTAGTCCGGTTTGACCAGTTTGGTATTGGTATTACATACCAAAGCAGGACCTTCGCAGAAACGCTCGGTCACCGCCCCGTATACCCTTATGGGAGCTACCTGTACCGCACCGAGCATGGAGACACTGAACTGTATTTCATCGAAGGCGAATTTGGTTTTAAAACCGGTGATAGCATGCCCGGAAGAAGTGAAAAGGCCGGCGCTGCCCAAAGCCCCCCCGTCTGAAACAGTTTCCTGCTGCACGCCGTTGAGATAAGTTGTAACGGTATGGCCTGCCGCAAATGCAAGCCCGAGCGTTCGCTGGTCTTCTATTTCAAAGCCGGCGAATGTCCCTGCGGGGTATACCGTCTTGGTATTTCTGATAGAGACCGATCCTGTTGAAGCTACGGAAGCAACCAGGTCGATTTCTGCATAATCCGTTGCATCCGAGTTGACCAGATTATCGGTATTTCTCACTGCGCAATTCGCACAGGCGACGTTGGTACTGATACCGGTCCGGTCGGTGTTTACATAGACCGGGAAGGTCGGGTTGTTCCACTGCTCGACCAGATTACAAGGGCGTGGCGTGGTTTCTGCACAAAACTTGGTCACTACGGCATTATAAATCTGGGTTGTACCCAGGTTAACGCTCAATGACGATGCCTGATCGATCTGAACCCGGTCGAAATTCTTGGTCGTCAAGAAACCGACTGTCGTCCTGCCGTCGGTATTGACGATGTTTGCTGTGAGCAGGCCACCGGGGCCGGTATATTCCTCCTGCAATGTGGTCCCTAAATAGGTCCGCACCGTCAGCGATCCCAGGAGCGAGGCGCCGGCAAGGCCCGAGTTTTGAATCTGAAAACCTGCGAAATACCCGGCAGGATAATATCCGTTATCGCTTTGCACAGTCAGGCGCAACCCGCCTGCGGCAGTAAGTACTGCGACAAAGCTGGCGGCGTCTGTCGTGCTGGAACTGATGGCATTGGCCGCATTATTGACCGCTGACAGGGATACACCGTACCGGCCTGTCCAGACAGTCAAACCTGCATTGGGGACAATGCTCATGTGATATGTCGGTAGGTTCAGTGCGGTAGGTGTGTTACAGGGCAATAGGCTTGTATCCGGTGAAACCACCTGGGCAACGGAAGCGAACGAGGTAAGTACAAACGCCAATAGAAGGACTACCTTTGCTGATGAGTGAAGAGTGCCGTTTTTTCGAATTTTTTCGAATAAAAATCGACATAGTAATTGTTTTTCCATAATATCTTGGGATTAAGTGCGGTAAAACATGACTTGGAGGTGAGAAAATAGCCGTTCACCTGATTATCAGGCTTTGCTATTTCGATCTATTAGGGCTTAGAATTCCATAATTTGGCCAAGTGAAAAAAGAATCTTTTTTCGGGGCCGTGTTAATAATCATTGCCTTAAAGTGTATTGAAAGACAACTGCGATTAGCTTATGGTCAGTTTATGTCTTAGCGGAGATTGATGCTCCCAGTCAAGTAATAAAAGGTTATTGGAACATCTTGGGCTGAATAACATCTTTTGGTGGGGCTCTTTTGTTGGCGAGAGTCCTCGAATTTCGGGGCATCTGACGCGCTAAACTTGAAACTGCCATATTGAATTGATTTTAGTTTGAGAATTCCATTGGACGATCAACATCCTTTGTATAGCTGTGGGATGATTTCAATATGAATGTCAACTGTCAATAGCTACGAAATAGTTGACACATTGTGGGAGAGTGTTGGGGAAAGCTATGTAGGATTAGTGGCATTGGCAATAGAACTAATGATTTATTATTTGTAGAACTTGATCAGCCTGCGTAGGTATAGTTCGATAATTGTGATCGTTGTTAATCATAATTTGATAGCCGATATTCTTTGTTTATGGGCTTCTGCGAAGTTGAAATGGAGCTTTCAAGTGGAGCTCGATTGACTGGTTCGTGGCTGATATTCTATGATTTCGTAAAAAGCAT
>DATMSL010000180.1:0-5174 GCA_035565435.1 Dyadobacter sp.
CTTTACTGCTCATTCACAAGGTTTTATATCAGACTATTTATTCTCAATATAATCCTATTCAAGATTTATACATTTCTCAACAGCTAAAAACCATTTCTATGATTCTTCTCAAAACGGCCGCACTCTGCAAACGGCCGAAACGCCACCAAAACTACTAACTATCAGCATTTAAGGGCTATTTTCCGCCCGCCTTGTGCCTCCTTTGCCGATAAACGACTACTTATGCGCAGAAAACTTTAAACATTCTCAGAGTTTTCTTAGTTTTTGTCATTCGAAAATTTCAAATTTGCCGCTGTGAAAGAGCGAATTATCAAATCGGCATTGAACCTTTTCTGGCGTTACGGCATCCGTAGCGTCACGATGGATGACATTGCCCGCGACCTGGGAATTTCGAAGCGTACCATTTACCAGCATTACTCCGACAAGGAAGCCATTCTCGCCCTTGTGATACAGGAAGAGATCCGGACGCAGAAATGCGAAATGGAAAAACTGGAAGAGCTCGCCGAAAACCCGATCGAGGAAGCAATGTACGCCACGGTGCAAATGCAGGAAACGCTCGCCGACATGAACCCCACGCTTTTGTATGATTTGAAAAAGTACTATCCCAATGCCTGGGAGCTGTTTCAGACCTACAAGCACGAGTTCATTATCAAAAACATGCGGGAAAACCTTCTGAAAGGAATCGAAATGGGCCTGTACCGGCCGGATATCGACGTGGAGGTACTCTCGCTCCTGCGTGTGGAGCAAATCGTGCTCGCGTTCGACCCGACCGTTTATCCCGCCAAGAAGTTCAATATCATGCACGTGCAAACCCAGTTTCTCGGGCATTTTTTGAGGGGGATACTTTCGGAAAAAGGCTTTGAATACTACAACACCATAAAAGATAAACCAGCAACTGAACTCAATATCCATGAAAAATGCCAGAACAATACGTAGCACTTTGATGCTGCTCGCGGCACTGATCTATTTTGTACCACTTCATGCACAAACCGGATACTCGCTCAAAGAGGCCGTTGATTACGCGATTAAACACAATCTGAATGTCAAAAATGCCCAGCTCGACGCCGTTTCGGCCGAAGCGCGCATTGGAGAGATTCGAGCGGCGGGGCTGCCGCAAGTGACGGGAGCCGTTTCATTGACGAACAACATCATCATTCCAAGATTCTTTTTGCCTGCCAATACCTTCGATCCATCGCAACCCGTGGACGCACCGCCGGTAGCCGTGGAGTTCGGTATCCCGTGGCAAGGCTCGGCATCTGCCAACCTGAACCAGCTGATTTTCAACGGCTCCTATTTTATCGGTTTGAAAGCGGCAGCTACTTATCGCGAACTGGCACAAAAAAGCACCACTTCTTCGAAAGTGACGGTTGCAGAAGCAGTTACCAAGGCCTATTACTCAGCCCAGGTTGCCGAAGAGCGCGCTAAGCTGCTCGACCTGAACATCGCCCGTGTAGACTCGTCCATGCGCGAGACGAAAGCGATGAATGCAAGCGGTTTTGTGGAACTCCTTGATGTAAATCGCCTCGAAGTGCAGATCAACAATTTGCAAACCGAGCGCCAAAAAGTGCAGAACCTGATCGAGCTGAGCTATGCATTGCTGAAATTTCAGATGGGTATGCCCGCGAATGAACCCATTAAGCTGACGGATGATATCAATGCGGTAAACGTGGCCGAGCTTCGGTCGGAGTCGGAGAGCCTGGATGTGAGCTATGAGAAAAGAATTGAATATTCCTTATTGAACACACAGGAAAAACTGGCCATGCTCGATCTGCGCAATGTACGCTCCGGCTACCTGCCCAGCTTATCGGCATCCCTGGGATACGGCTACAATGCGGGTATGGACAAATTTTCCCAGCTATTCAATAATCCGTGGTTCAATAACATGGTACTGGCTGTGAACCTGAACATTCCGATTTTCGACGGTTTCACCAAAAAGTACCAGATCAGTCAGAAAAAGATCGCGATTGACAAGGTTAAGAACAACCAGAATTTGCTGAAACAGTCGATCGATCTGGAAAACAACCAGGCTAGCATTAACATCAAAAATGCATTTGCTACCCTGGAAACTCAGAAACGGAACCTGACGCTCGCCGAAGAGATCGTGCGCGTCTCGAAGATCAAATATAAAGAAGGCGTAGGGTCGAACATCGAGGTGATCAACGCAGAATCTTCTTTAAAGGAAGCGCAGACGAACTACTTCACCGCCTTGTATGACCTGATGATCGCGAAAGTGGATCTCAGCAAGGCCAAAGGCGAGCTTTATTCCGAATAATACCATTAACACTTAACAAAATTGAAACAGCTACTTACCAATACCATGAAAAGCAATATTCTGATTATAACCGCTATTGCCACCATCCTGGCCTCCTGCTCAGCCAAGAAAGAAGGTTTGGAAGGCAAAAAAGAAGAGCTCGCCGCGCTGAAAGCCCAGCAGGTGGAAAATGACAAGAAAATCAAGGCGCTCGAAATCGAGATCGGTAAACTGGACCCTAAAAAAACAACGGAAGCGAAAGTGAAACCGGTGTCGATAGCCACATTGAATGCCGAAACCTTTAAGCATTATGTGGAGCTGCAAGGCACTGTCGATGCGAAAAACAACGTAATGGTGACGCCTAAAACAGGCGGTGCGATCGTCGCAATGTATGTCAGGGAAGGCGACGCGGTGAAGGCGGGAAGCGTGATCGGGAAAATCGACAACAGCATTCTGACCGAATCCATCGAGGAACTGAAAACTTCGCTGAGCCTTGCCAATACGCTTTATGAAAAGCAGAAAAACCTCTGGGACCAGAAAATCGGTACCGAGCTGCAATACCTGCAAGCGAAAAACAACAAGGAATCGCTCGAAAAGAAACTGGTTACACTGAATACCCAGCTTTCGCAGACGAACATCGTATCGCCAATGGCGGGTGTGGTGGACCTCGTGAACGTGAAAGTAGGTGAAATGGCTTCGCCGGGCGTGGGCGTAGTACGCGTAGTGAACCTTGCCAATCTGAAAGTTCTAGCCAAAGTATCCGACGTTTATGCCGCCAGCGTGAAAAAAGGCGACGAAGTGATCGTCAAATTCCCGGATCTGAAAAAAGAATTCAAGGCGCGGATTTCGTTCGTAAGTACTGCAGTGGATCCATTGTCCAGAACATTTACCATTGAGGCCAACCTGCCTTCCGATCGTGACATCAAGCCTAATATGATGGCGCAGGTGCAAATCAACGACGCCACCAGTAAAAATGCACTGGCAATCGACCAGAACTATGTTCAGAGCACGGAGAAGGGGAATGTGGTGTATGTAGCCGTGACTGAAGGCAACAAAAAGGTAGCCAAAGCGCGGGAAGTAAAGACCGGCCTGAGCTACAATGGCAAAGTCGAGATCCTTTCAGGCTTATCGGCAGGAGATCAACTGATCACCCTCGGTTATCAGGAAGTTTCCGACGGTCAGCCGATCAGCTACTAAATTATGAATAAGAGTGACGGCCATTTGGTCAGTTATGGTCAGAGGTTGTCAGGGATTGTAGGAAAGATACAACTCCCTCATTCAGTCATTCAATCATTCACTCATTCAACATTATGAAATTTAGCGAATATAAAACCCTAGGCTTCACCAACTGGTGCGTAGAGAACAGGACGACGATCTACATCTTTACGTTCATCATCACGCTGGCGGGGTTCATGGTGTACAATAACCTGCCAAAAGAGCAGTTCCCGGACATCAAAATCCCGCAGATCTACATTAATACGGTGTATTTCGGAACGGCGCCTGCCGATATCGAAAATACGATCAATAAACCGATCGAAAAGCAGCTCAAATCCCTCAATGGGGTCAAGAAGATTAAATCCAATGCATTGCAGGACGTTTCGGTAATCCTGGTGGAGTTTACCCCTGACGTAGCCGTGGAAGTGGCCCTGCAGAGGGTGAGGGACGCGGTGGATAAGGCAAAGACCGATTTACCCCAAAACCTCGACTCCGGCCCGACGGCCCAGGACGTGAACTTCTCGGAGTTCCCGATCATGAACGTTAATATAGCCGGTAATTATTCTTTGAAACAACTCAAAGAATATGCCGAAGACTTGCAGGACGGCATCGAAGCATTACCTGAAATCACTCGTGTGGATATTCTCGGTGCGTTGAACCGCGAGATCCAGATCAACGTGAACCTCGACCGCATGAAATCGACCGGTTTGACATTCTATGATGTTCAGACAGCGATCCAGAGTGAGAACATCAACGTGTCGGGCGGAGAACTGAATGTGCAGGGCGTCCGTCGTACGTTGCGCGTGAAGGGCGAGTACACAAATGTGAACGATATGGCGAATATCCGCATCCGCACATCTACGGGCGCGACGGTACGTCTCGGCGACATTGCCGAAGTGGTCGATAGCTTTGAAGAACAGCAGGATTTCGCCCGTCTGGCCAACAAATCGGTAATTACCCTGAACGTGATCAAACGCTCGGGAGAGAACCTGGTCGACGCGGCCGACAAAATTGAAAACGTAATCGCGGATTATAAAGAGAATCGTTTTCCTGCCGGGCTGGATATTAAAATTACGGCCGACCAGTCGATCCAGACCCGGGCCGATCTGCATGACCTGATCAACACCGTTGTACTCGGCTTTATTTTCGTGGTACTCGTACTGATGTTCTTCATGGGCGTGCGCGATGCAATCTTCGTGGGGCTTTCGGTACCATTATCCGCATTGGTGGCATTTGTATTAATGCCGATCATCGGCCCGATGGTGGGCACCGAATTTACTTTGAACACCATCGTGCTCTTCGCATTCCTGCTGGGTATCGGTCTGGTAGTGGATGATGCAATTGTGGTAATTGAGAACACGCACCGCTTGTTCAACATGCATAAGGACT
Organism: Dyadobacter sp.; assembly: GCA_035565435.1. GTDB lineage: Bacteria > Bacteroidota > Bacteroidia > Cytophagales > Spirosomataceae > Dyadobacter. Next base: position 4,856 of record DATMSL010000180.1, read on the forward strand.
GGACGATCCAACAGGCTGTGAAAGCAGCAGCCGGTGAAGTGTTCATTCCCGTGCTTTCCGGTACGCTTACCACCATTGCGCCGTTCTTCCCGCTGCTTTTCTGGTCGGGGATAGTCGGGGAATTCATGAAATTCATGCCGCTCACGCTCATTATCACACTTGGAGCCTCGCTTTTTGTGGCCTATGTCATGAACCCGGTATTTGCGGTGTCGTTCATGGGTCGCCATGATGATGAGAAAGAAGCGCATGACACCAGTTTCAAGGCGATCCGGAGGCCTGTTATCATACTTGTCGTTGCCGCCGTACTAGGCTATGTGAT
>DATMSL010000181.1:0-4166 GCA_035565435.1 Dyadobacter sp.
GATTTCCCCTGGGATGTTTTGTTCTAAGGCATTAATAGTCAATGAATGTCATTTGTTGTCAGGGGGTGTCAGGAATTGTCAGGGAATTGTTAAGGATAGATCAGGTATTTTTTTCGCATTTCCTTGTATTGCCCGAGGCCGGGCTCCCAGCTTTTGCGTATGTCGCCCTCCGATGTCCCGGCGATGATCTGCTTTTTGAGATTTTCAGTTCCCGCCAACTTATCGAAGTTACCCATTTGCTTGCTTTGACTCATGTCGAAGAACTTCTCTTTGTCGGGGTAGGCTTTGTATAGTTCAATAAGCCATTTCAAATGGAGCTTGCCGCTTTTGCGGATGTCTTTCAGGTCATATTTCCGTAGATCGAGGCCGTAGCATTCCTTGTCCTGGTGCAGCGGCGTTTCACTCATGCCTTTAATGCTGTGCGGGATGAATGAAAATTCATACTTACCTTTCAGTAGCGGCGCTCCCAGTACTGTGAACGGCATATAAGTACCGCGCCCCTGGCTCAGAATCGTGCCTTCGAACATACAGATGTGCGGGTACAGCATCACCGATTGCTGCGTATTGAGGTTCGGCGACGGCATTACCGGCAACACGTAAGGCGTATCGTGCGTGTAGTTGGCCACTTTGATGATCTTCAACTTACACTGCATTTTGTTCGGCAACCAGCCCTCACCATTGATCATCTGTGCTAATTCAGCTATCGTGAGGCCGTGCGAGATCGGTATTCTATACATCCCGATCCCTGAATGCAGATGATCTTCCAGAACAGGGCCATCCACCAGAAAACCATTCGGATTAGGCCTGTCGAGGATGAGCATTTCCTTGTTGTTCTCCGCGCACGCCTCCATTACATGCCCGAGCGTGTTGATGTACGTGTAAAAGCGCGCTCCTACGTCCTGAATATCGAAGATCATCAGGTCAATAGCTGCCATTTGCTCCTTGGTCGGCTTTTTGAGCTTTCCATAGAGCGAAATGGCCGGGATGCCGGTTTTCGGGTCGACGCTGTCGTTGACTTTGTCGCCATTGCTGGCTGTGCCCCTGAAGCCGTGCTCCGGGCCGAAAATCGTTACAATGTTTACGCCTAGTGCCACCAAACTGTCCACAATGGGCTTCGTGCCGATAATGGAGGTTTGGTTGACTACGATACCAATCTTCTTGCCTTTCAGGTAATCCAGATATTGTGAAACCTGGTCTGCGCCGGTGATCGGGCCTTTGGCTTTTGTAAGGTCTTCGGGTGCTGCGGAAAGCGAATCCGCTATGGCAGGGCTTTTCTGGGATGTAGAGTTGACGCAGTTGCTATTGGTGGCTAATGCGGCTGTGAGGCTTAGAACTAATGCTATTGTTTTCATGGGGTTGGGATTAGGACGACTAAAATAGGTTAATTATGCCACGAAGGCACCGCAGCGGCGGACCGCGAAGCTACACAAATTTCGTGCTTATTCGCAGTCCGCCGCTCTGGTGCCTTCGTGGCATTAAAACCTAGAAAAGCTTCATCTGCCCCGCCCGCATAAATTGCGAAGTATCCAAAGGTGGCAACTCCCGACCCGCAAGGTATTTCCGGCAACAATGGTCATGCAGCTGCCGGATATGCTCCGCGAAATTGCCCTCTCCCACCATCCGGATTCCAAAGCGCGAATCGTTCACCACGCCTCCATGGCATTCCTTGATTTGGCTCAAAACCTTCGCTGCCCTGTCGGGAAAGTGGTGGTGGATCCATTCTTCGAACAATGTCGAGATCGCCCCGTTCAGCCGCACCACCGTGTAATGCGACCATAATGCCCCATTTTCCGCAATCGCCTCGATCAGCGCAGGTATTTCCTGATCGTTCAGCCCCGGAATGATCGGTGCCGTCATGACGCCCATCGGGATACCGGCTTCGCTCAGCGTTTTCAGCACTTGCAAGCGCCTTTTGCCTGTGACCGTCCGCGGCTCCAATGCACTGCGTAACTCTTCATTGAGTGAGGTAATTGAAAGCGCCGCGTGTACAAGGTTCAGTTTGGCCATTTTTTCCAGCACGTCGATATCGCGCAGGATCAATGCATTCTTAGTGAGAATGCTCACCGGATTACGATACCGCAAGCAGATTTCCAGCAGCTGCCGGGTAATACGGTACTTCTTCTCTCCCGGTTGGTAGCAATCCGTATTCCCGGAAATGTGAATATTGTGCGGCACCCATTTTTTGGAATTAAACAGCTTTTCCAGCAATTGCGGTGCATTCTTTTTTACCACAATCTTGGTTTCAAAATCCAGCCCCGCTGAAAAGCCCCAATATTCATGCGAATTGCGGGCATAGCAGTAAATGCAGCCATGCTCACAGCCGCGGTAGGGATTAATTGAGTGAAAATTAGGTAAATCAGGACTGTCTGAAACGCTCATGAGTGTCTTCGACTCCTCCTCGATGAATTGTGTTTTGGGATTTACGTCCGGATCTTCCCACTGCTGCCAGTCCTCGGAGGTGTACTCGATCTCGTGTTTGAAGAATTTGTTGGGCGTGTTGATAGCAGCCCCGCGCCCGCGTGCCCGGTTATCCATTGTTTCCAGTAAGTTGATGAAGTTATTGAAGTATGCTAACGAAAGTGTGTGTGTGAAATGTCATCCTGAGCGAAGTCGAAGGATACTTGCGATATCGCATGCGCTTCGACTGCGCTCAGCGAGACAATCTATTTAATGTACCGGAAGTCCTCGCCGCCTTTCAGCGACAGCAGCACATCGTACATTAGTTGTATTACATTCTGCACGTCCTCTTTGGAAACCATTTCCACGGTGGTGTGCATGTATTTCAATGGTAATGAGATCAATGCGGACGCGATACCTTCTGTGGAGTAGGCAAATGAATCCGTATCGGTTCCCGTCGAGCGGCTAACTGCCTGGCGCTGGAAAGGAATGCTCTTCTCTTCGGCCACACGGATGAGCAGGTCGCGGACATTGTTCTGTACCGCCGGGCCGTAGCAAATCACCGGACCATTGCCGCATTTCAGGTCGCCTTGCTCCTTTTTGTTATACATCGGCGACTGCGTGTCGTGCGTTACGTCCGTACAAATCGCCAAATCCGGCTTCAAACGACGTGAGATCATTTCCGCACCGCGCAAACCGATTTCTTCCTGCACTGCATTCACCACATATAATGTAAACGGCAGTTTCACATTGTTCTCGTGAAGCATGCGCGCTACCTCCGCGATCATATACCCGCCCATGCGGTTGTCGAGTGCGCGGCCGAGGTAGTATTTACCATTCAGTTCATCGAGGCCATCGGCGAATGTCACCACCGTACCCACGTGAATGCCCATTTCAAGCACCTCGTCTTTTTTGGCAGCGCCCACATCGATGAAAAGTTCATGCACTTTGGGCACCTGGTCTTTGGCGACATCGCGCACGTGGATGGCCGGCCATCCGAAAACACCTTTCACCACGCCTTTCGCCGTATGGAGATTTACACGCATCGAGGGAGCAATAGCCGCGTCGGAACCGCCGTTACGACGCACATGGATGTAGCCATCCTCCGAAATGTAGTTCACAAACCAAGAAATTTCATCGGAATGCGCTTCGATCACCACTTTGTAATCCTGGCCCGGGCCGATAACGCCCACCGCCGTGCCGTACACATCGATAATCTGTTCTTCGATATAGGGCTTGATATAGTCGAGCCATATCTGCTGACCGGTCGATTCGAACCCGGTCGGCGAAGCATTGTTCAGGTACTTGTAAAGGAACTCTGTGCTCTGATCTGACATACTTTTAATTTAAATAACCACTAAAAATTACGTTTTCGAAGGTACTTCCACCATGCGCAGAAACGCCGTCTCCGCAGATAACTGAGGTCCTGCTCGTGGGTGTAGGCTTCTCTTTCAAACGAAATATGAAGATAGGCTAAATAATGGTTTCTGAATTGTACGAATCGGATTAAATATTCCAGCAAATACCACACATAAAAGATAACCAGCCCTAGTTCAAGCTGTTGCTTCAAATGAATGCGTTCGTGATTGAGAAAAACCTCAGAAGGGGTCTTGCGCTTCGATAAGATGAACGGAAACAACGCCATTCCATCGACCCGGAGCGATGGTATATTGAGGAGGAAACCTTTGATACGCATAGATGTGTGGAGGTTGTGGTGGGACTATCTCATTAACTGTGTAAACTTCCAATCGAGGCTGTTCAGAGCTTAA
>DATMSL010000182.1:0-8177 GCA_035565435.1 Dyadobacter sp.
TTAAAAAAGACCACCCGGTCATCGACATTCTTATAAATAATGCTGGTATTATCCTTCGTGAACCAGCTGCCGAACATCCTGATGAGTATTGGGACAAAGTACTGAATATCAACCTCGACGCACCTTATATTCTCGCCCGCGAGCTCGGCAGGGAAATGATCGCGCGCGGATCAGGCAAAATCATTTTCACAGCATCGCTGCTGACTTTTCAGGGAGGCATTAATGTGCCGGGTTATACCGCTTCGAAAAGTGCCATTGGCGGCCTGGTGAAGGCATTGGCCAACGAATGGGCCGGTAAAGGCGTGAATGTGAACGCCATTGCACCGGGTTATATCAATACCGACAATACCGAAGCGTTACGCAACGACCCGGTGCGCAGCAAATCCATCCTCGACCGCATCCCGGCCGGGCGCTGGGGGCTGCCGGAAGATTTCAAAGGGCCCACCCTCTTCCTGGCTTCGGAAGCCGCGAGTTACGTCCATGGCGCCATACTGACCGTCGACGGCGGCTGGATGGGCCGCTAGTCAACCTATTAACCTAAGGAATTCAACAAGTTGCCGCATCATATGCAAATCAGATTTGAAAGCAGCCGGAAAGAAGTAGCGCAAATGGATACCGATACCCTGCGCGACAATTTCCTTGTCAAAGATATCTTCCGGGACGGCGAGATCCACTTTGTATACAGCCATTACGACCGCGTGATCATCGGTGGCGCCATTCCACTTGCTACACCGCTGGCAATCCCGGTGTTCGATGCCTTGAAAGCCTCCTACTTCCTCGAACGGCGTGAAATAGGCATTATCAACATCGGCGGCGACGGCGAAGTTATTGCCGACGGCCAGCATTTCGCCATCAGCAAGCTGGGTTGTGTATATGTAGGAAAAGGCACAAAAGAGGTATTGCTAACCAGCAAAGATCCTTCTGAACCGGCCGCTTACTACTTACTCTCCTCCCCGGCGCATCACACGCACCCAACGCGACTTTTTACCAAGGAAGACGCAACGCCGGCGACCGTTGGAAGTATGGAAACGTCAAACCACCGCACCATTTACAAATACATTCATCTGGACGGCATCCAGAGCTGCCAGCTGGTAATGGGGCTTACGGTGCTGCAAACAGGCAGCGTTTGGAATACTATGCCTTCACACGTGCACGACCGGCGCATGGAAGCCTACTGCTATTTCGATGTGCCCGAAAATCAAAGGGTGCTGCATTTAATGGGCGAACCTTCGGAGACCCGGCATTTGTGGGTTGCCAACCGCCAGGCGGTAATTTCGCCGCCCTGGTCGATCCACTCGGGCTGCGGTACTTCCAACTACGCATTCATTTGGGGAATGGCAGGTGAAAACAAGGATTATACAGACATGGACCCGGTATTGATCGGCGATCTCAGATAATGAAAACACTCAAAGAAAAAGAATTCGTATCCGACAGCGACATCGCCTGGGAAGATCTCGGAGGAGGCCTGAAACGCAAGATCATGGCTTATGACGACAACCTGATGATGGTCAAAGTCTCGTTTAAAAAAGGCGGGATCGGCACGTTGCACAGCCATTTCCATACGCAGATGAGCTACATCGAAAGCGGCGAGTTCGAGATCACGATCGGGGAACGGAAGCAGGTTTTGCGGCAGGGTGATGTGTACTATATCCCGCCGCATGTCGTGCATGGCGCATTATGTCTTTCGGACGGTATGCTGGTCGATATTTTCACGCCTATGCGGGAGGATTTTATTACTGTTTCAAAGGCATAACTCATTCCAAATGACCCTTTTTCTACGTGGTTTAAGCTTTTTCCCGCTCTGGATCGCTTGTGTCGTGACTACCTGGTCGCTGGCACAGGAAGTACCGCTGTCGCGGCAAATGGCCGATTCTTTCATGGCTAACCATAAAGATTCGATCCTTGTCGGTAAAAACACGACAACCAAATGGGACTACGAACAGGGATTAATGCTGAAAGCCATAGAAAAGGTGTGGTACCGGACGGGCGAAGGCAAGTATTTCGAATACATCAGGAAAGATATCGATCAGTACGTGCGCTCGGACGGCAGCATCCGCACGTACCGCGCCGACGAGTACAATATCGACAACATCCCACCCGGCCGGGCATTGCTAACCTTGTACCAGCAATCACAGCCTGATAAGGAGAAATATAAAAAAGCCGCCGACCTGCTTTGGAAGCAACTCGAAGAGCAGCCGCGCACGAAAGAAGGCGGCTATTGGCACAAAAAACGCTATCCCAACCAAATGTGGCTCGACGGCCTGTTCATGGGCGAACCATTCGCGGCGGAGTACAGCCTCATTTTCCATCACCCCGAACATTTCGACGACATCGTGAAGCAATTCGCATTGATCGAAAAATATGCCGTCGATGAAAAAACAGGGCTCGTTTACCACGCTTACGACGAGAGCCGCGAGCAGAAATGGGCCGATAAAACAACCGGCCGCTCTCCAAGCTTCTGGGCGCGAGCCATTGGCTGGTATGCTATCGCCCTCGTGGATGTGCTCGATTACCTGCCAGCGCAGCATCCGGGGAGGACCCAGCTCATTGGCTATTTACAGAGGCTGGCGCCTGTTTTAGCCAAATATCAGGATCCGGAATCAGGTGCGTGGTACCAGGTGATCGACCAGGGAAAACGGGCCGGAAACTACCTCGAAGCCTCCGCCTCGTGCATGTTCGTATATGCCCTCGCGAAAGGTGCACGACTAGGCTACATTCCTGAAAAATTCGCTGCCAATGCGAAAAAAGGCTACCAGGGAATCCTTCAGAACTTTGTTGAAAAAGAAGCTAACGGCACTTTAAGCTTAAACAAAACCGTGAGTGTAGGCGGCCTCGGAGGCACACCTTACCGCGATGGTACTTATGAATATTATCTCAGCGAACCCATTCGCAAAAACGATTTGAAAGGCATCGGCCCGTTCATTTTTGCAAGTGTAGAAATGGAGATTGCGGCGGAGAATGCAGTTGGGAAAGGCAAAACAGTCGGTTTAGATTACTATTTCAACCACGAAACCCGTAAAGACCTGATCGGCGCGCCGGAGCAATTTCATTACACCTGGGGGGATAGAATGCATTCAGGCTTCTGGCTTTGGGGGAGTACTTTTCGAGATTTAGGCGCAAAAACGACGTCCTTACCAACAGCCCCGACCGCTGCGAACTTGAAAGGCGTCGACATTTACATTATCGTCGACCCCGACACCAAAAAGGAAACGCCCGAACCGCATTTCATCGACGATAAATCCATTGCCGAAATTGAAAAATGGGTAAAAGCCGGCGGCGTACTGGTGCTGATGGCCAACGACACTGCCAATTGCGAAATCCCACATTTCAACAAACTGGCGGCGAAATTTGGCATTCAGTTTACCAGCAAGAACCGGAATATGGTACAGGGCACACAATTCGAGCAGGGCAAGCTGATGATCCCCGCCGGGGCGAAAGCCGTTTTTCCGCACACTGAAAAAATTTACATCAAAGAACTTTCACCACTTGCCCTCACGCCGCCAGCAAAACCATTGCTGACTGATCAGGGCGACGTCATTTTGGGGATTTCCAAATATGGTAAGGGAACAGTGTTCGCCGTGGGCGATCCGTGGCTTTATAATGAGTATGTTGATGGTAGAAGGATCGATACCAGCTTCGAGAATTTCGAGGCGGGCAAAGACCTCGCCGGTTGGTTGTTGAAACAGGTTGTTAAAAAGTAAATCTCAACGCTATGGGCTATCTTTTCCGCGAGAACCTTCGCCAGCTCAGAAGTCAGCCCGGCGTGGTCGTGGCCGATGATTCCGTGTTCCAGCTGCCGGAAAAAGTGCTGCAATTCGGCACCGGGGCATTCCTGCGCGGCCTGGCCGATTATTTTATAGACAAAGCCAACCGGCAGGGCGTCTTCAACGGCCGGATCGTGGTCGTAAAATCCACCGACCAGGGCGACACGAAGGCGTTTGAGCGACAGGATAACCTTTACACCATTTGCTCCCGTGGCATTCAGGATGGCGAAGCAAAAGAGGAGAATATCATTTCATCGGCCATCAGCCGGGTGCTTTCTGCCAAAACGCAATGGTCGCTCGTGCTGGACCTGGCCAAAAACCCGGCGGTTAGCATTGTAATTTCAAATACAACGGAAACCGGCATCCAGCTCGTCCAGGACGATATTTACCAATGGCCACCCGTGTCGTTCCCCGGTAAGCTGCTAGCTTTCCTTTACGCGCGCTATGTGGCATTCGGCGGCAATCCTGATTTTGGTGTAGTGATTATTCCAACAGAACTGATCGCAGATAATGGTAAAAAGCTCGAATCCATTATCCTTGAACTCGCTCATCGCAACGGCCTGGAAGGTACCTTCATCGACTGGATCGAACAAAACAATTTTTTCTGCAACTCGCTTGTCGACCGCATTGTACCCGGCAAGCCCGATGAAACGCGACTGAAAGAGCTGGAAGAAGAACTCGGTTACCGCGATGAACTGCTCATCACGACCGAGCATTACCATTTATGGGCTATCGAAGGCGACGAGCGTATCCGTCAGAAAATCGGCTTTTATGGCATTGATAAAGGCCTGGTTATCGAGCCGGACATTGAACAGTACCGTGAACTGAAACTCCGGCTGCTGAACGGTCCTCACACGCTCGGGGGTGGGCTCGCGCATTTATGCGGCTTCAAAACGGTGGTCGAGGCAATGAACGACCCGTTCTTCTCGACATTCATTACACATTTAATGGAAAGCGAAATAGCCACGGCGATTCCTTACGACGTTCGCCCGGATGTGGCGCTCGCGTTCAGCAGGCAGGTCGCCGATCGTTTCCGAAACCCGCATATTTTACATAAGTGGTTCAATATCAATCAGAACTATTCTGCCAAAATCCTTTCGAGGGTCATTCCGACCTATTTAAACTACGAAGCAAAAAATGGCTACCTGCCCGAGTACATGACCTTCGGGCTAGCGGTTTTCATATACTTTATGAAGGCTGTGAAAAAAGAGGGCGATAATTACTATGGCCGGCTCGACGGCGCTCCGTACCTGATCCAGGACCCGAAAGCGCCATTCTTTTATCAGAAATGGCAAATGGCCTCGCTGCCCGACATGGTGCAAGCGATACTGAAAGATCAGTCGATATGGGGCCGCGATCTGAATAAAATCGATTCTGTACACGGTTCCATCGTCAGATATCTCCAATCCATTACCCAAAACGGTATTACTGAAACACTTAAAACGCTTTTAGAAAGAACGGAATATGCGCTCTCACAATCCTGAACCCGCAGAGCTCCAAGCGGAGGCCAAAAAGACCAGCTATCGCTGGCGCGTAGTAGCGCTGTTGTTCTGCGCGACGACCATCAACTACCTCGACCGCCAGGTGCTTGGATTGCTCAAACCGACCCTGGAAGCCGATTTCGGATGGACAGAATCTGATTTCAGCCACATTGTAATGGCATTTCAAGCCGCATATGCATTTTCGCTGATCGGCTTCGGCGCTATTATTGATAAAATCGGCACCAAAATCGGTTACGTGATCTCGGTGGTTGTGTGGAGCATTGCGGCCATGCTGCATGCCGTCGCGACGGGCACTTTCAGTTTCGGGTTCATGCGGGCCATTCTGGGGCTCGGCGAGGCGGGCAATTTTCCGGTGGCAATCAAAGCGACGGCGGAATGGTTTCCTAAGAAAGAGCGGGCATTGGCGACGGGCATTTTCAATTCCGGGGCTAATATCGGCGCTGTTGTAGCGCCCATTATGGTCCCCTGGATTCTAGGCGCCTATGGTTGGCAGGAGGCATTTCTGATCACGGGTGCGCTGGGTTTTGTGTGGTTGATATTCTGGTGGCGCTATTACGAACTTCCCGCGAAACAGAGCCGCGTCAATAAGGCTGAATACGACTACATTCACAGCGACAACGAAGCTGATACCAGCAAAGAAGCGCCCGTAAAATGGCTCCAACTATTCAAAATTCGGCAAACCTGGGCATTTGTTTTTGGTAAAATGCTTACCGATCCGATCTGGTGGTTCTTTCTCTACTGGCTGCCTTCCTATTTCGCCGAAGCATTTAAACTCAATCTTTCCAAACCGAGCCCGGAACTTGTGATCGTGTACACCGCAACCACTGTGGGCAGTATCGGCGGCGGGTATTTGTCGGGGTATTTTATTAAGAAAGGTTGGCCGGTATTTCGTGCCAGGAAAACCTCGATGCTGATTTTCGCATTCCTGGTTATGCCTATTATGGCAGCACAGTACACTACCAACATCTGGCAAGCGGTAGTATTGATAAGTCTCGCAGCGGCTGCGCATCAGGCTTGGAGTGCAAATATTTTTACAACGGCCTCGGATATGTTTCCCAAAAAGGCTGTAAGTTCGGTCGTCGGTATCGGTGGTATGGCCGGATCAGTAGGAGGTATCCTCTTTCCTCTTTTGGTAGGGATCATTCTCGACAACTACAAGGCTGCCGGGAACATCGGCGGGGGGTATAACGTCATTTTCATCATCTGCGGGTTCGCGTACCTGCTCGCATGGGGAGTAATGCATGTTTTCTCACCGAAGATGGAACGGGTGGATATATAGTACTTCGGCTTTCGGCCGTCGGCTATCATACCTGATCGCTCGCGAACCCTACAGCCGAAGTTTGACAGCCGAAGTCAAATCCTAATTCCTTATTAATCAATGAAAAAAACATTTTTGCTTCTCGCGTTCCTTTTGATAGGCAATGCATTTGTATTCGCCCAAAGCGACGATGAAAAAGCCGTTGCGGCAACTGTTGAAAAGCTCAAAACCGCCATTATCAGCGCTAATGAGGCCGATCTGAAAAAACTGACCTCTCCTTCCCTTTCCTATGGCCATTCCAACGGCCTGCTGGAAGACCAGAAAGAGTTTATTCGCGCCCTCGTGAGCACGGAGTCTAAATTCACCAAAATTGATCTCAGTGAACAAACTATTACCATCTCGGGCGATGTTGCTTTGGTCCGCCACAAGCTGTTTGGTGACACCCATAATAAGGGCAAAGAACCAGCTCAGGTGAAACTGGGTGTGTTAATGGTATTCCAAAAAGTAAAAGGAAGCTGGGTATTGCTCGGACGCCAGGCATTCAAGCTGGTTTAACCTGCTTCAAAATACATTTCAAACGGGCCTGCTAGTCACTTGGCAGGTCCGTTTTGGTATTGGAGAAATCGCGTTGCTCTATTTTATGCCGCGCGATCTCCACTGCCTTGTGCAACTTCTCTTGTAAAATCTGCTGAGAAGGAAGCGCCGTCAGATAATCGGCAACGCGGATATTGCTGTTACCCAGCTGCATTAATTCAATATGCTCGCTGCTTTTGCCCGAGCACAAGATCAGCCCGATCGGATCATTTTCACCTTCTATCTTCTCGTATTTTTCTAAAAACCGCAGATAAAGCTCCATTTGTCCTTTAAAACCAGCTTCGAATTCCCCCATTTTCAAGTCGACTACAACCAGGCATTTCAGCCGCCGGTGATAGAATAGCAAGTCGATGAAATAATCCCTGTGATCGATGCTAATGCGCTTCTGCCTCGCCATGAATGCGAAATCGCTGCCCATTTCAATAATGAAACGCTGTAATTCCACGATAATCGAGGCTTCAAGATCTTTTTCTGAATAGGCATCTTTCAAGCCCAGGAAATCGAGAAAATACGGGTCTTTGAAAACCAGGTCGGGGTTCAGTTTCTGCTCGGTTTTTAGGAGTTTCAGGTCGTTGATGATTACGTCCTCAGGCTTTTTGCTGATGGCGGTCCGTTCGTAAAGCAACGATTGAATGCGCTCCCTGAAAGTCCGCACACTCCATTTTTCGTGGATGCACATTTGGATGTAGAATTCTCTTTTGACAGGCTCCTGAATGGGCAACACCTCCTTGATATGCGACCAACTCAATTGTCGTATCAGTAATACGACAATTTGTTCGTCAGGAAAGAGCTCTGCAAATTGTACCATTCTTCTCAAACCTTGCTCTGAAAACGACTTTCCATACTCGACTGCCAATTCGCGCGACAGTGTAGCGAGAATTTGCTTTCCGTATTCAGCTCGCCCTTGTTTCAGGATTTCCTGCCGGATTACCGTTCCGATTTTCCAATATAACATGCTCATTTCCGCGTTCACAGAAACGGCAACATGCTGCTTGCTAGCTTGTATCAGGTCTTTTACGGTGTTAAAAAGCGTTGTATTACTAATGTTGTCCATAGTAA
>DATMSL010000183.1:0-2700 GCA_035565435.1 Dyadobacter sp.
AGTACCGTATTCGCTGCTGATTGTCAGTTTTTTCTCATTGGAAGCTTCTACACGCCCGATTACCTGCGCAGCGATCCCGAACGATTCCGAGATTTCGATCACGCGCGCAGCGACGGCCTCCGGCAGGTAAATTTCCAGCCTGTGGCCCATATTGAACACTTTGTACATCTCCTGCCAGCTCGTTCCGCTTTCTTCCTGAATAAGCCTGAATAACGGTGGCACAGGAAGCAGGTTGTCTTTGATAATGTGAAGGTTATCAACAAAATGTAGAATTTTGGTCTGGGCCCCGCCACTGCAATGTACCATGCCATGAATTTGCGGACGCATTTCGTCGAGCAGGGCCTTGGCTACGGGTGCGTAGGTACGTGTAGGCGAGAGGATCAGCTTACCTACATTCAAAGGTGCTCCCTCAACTTCGTCAGTCAGTTTTTTGCTTCCGCTATAAATGAGGTCGTCGCTCACTTCGGGGTCGAAGCTCTCGGTATATTTGGAAAGGTATTTACCCAGAATATCATGTCTTGCGGAGGTAAGGCCATTGCTGCCCATACCGCCGTTGTATTCGCTTTCGTAAGTAGCCTGGCCGTAAGAGGCAAGCCCTACGATCACGTCGCCGGCCTGGATATTGGCATTATCCACCACTTCCGAGCGCTTCATGCGGGCAATTACCGTACTGTTCACCGTCACGGTCCGCACGAGGTCACCTACATCGGCCGTTTCACCGCCTGTGCTGTAAATCTCCACGCCATAGCTGCGAAGCATGTCCAGCACTTCCTCCGCGCCGTTGATCACTTCCGCGATCACTTCGCCGGGAATGCGGTTTTTATTGCGGTCGATCGTCGACGAATAGAGCATCGGGCCCGTTGCGCCCACACAAAGTAAATCGTCGGTATTCATCACGATCGCATCCTGCGCGATGCCTTTCCAGACGGAAATATCACCGGTTTCTTTCCAATACAAATACGCCAGGGAAGTTTTGGTACCGGCGCCGTCGGCGTGCATGATCGTGCAATACGCGGGATCACCAGCGAGGGTATCCGGTACTATTTTGCAAAAAGCCTTTGGAAAAAGCCCTTTGTCGATCTTTTCGATGGCCTTATGCACATCTTCCTTTGAAGCCGATACACCGCGCTGGAGATAACGGTCGGTAGTTTTCATCTGAGCGTATTAATTAGTAAGCTATCCTGATTCCGCCACAAAAGTAGTCAAAATGGGGGCTTAAACCTTTACTTTAACGAAAGTAACCCTTAAATAGGCAAATCAATGATTTACAAATTATTGCAAAAATTAACGATTTGTTAAAATAAGACAAATGCAAAAAAGTCGTTAGCTTTACAAAGCTGAGGTATTCATATTACAAAACCATAGAATCTCCTGTTTGACCTTTTAAAGTCCTGAACCCACTTTCGATTTCATGCATTTTTTGATTCGTTCAGTCATTGTATCCGCGTTATTGTTTGCTGCCAGTTCGTTTAGCAACCATTCTTTCGCACAGGCTCCAAAGTTTCAGGAAGCTCCTGCGGACACCCTGAACCCGATTCAGTCGCTGGTATCGTTCGCCACCAAGCACTTGCATATCCCCTACCGCTCGGGGGGATCGTCCAAGCGAGGTTTCGACTGCTCCGGTTTTGTCCGGTATTGTTTCAATCAATGGAATATCACGCTCCCGCATTCCAGCGCAGCGCAGGCCGAGCACGGTGAGGCCGTAGAGCTCGATGATGCCAAGCCAGGCGACCTTATTTTTTTCAAAGGCAACAGCACCAAAAGCAAGCGCATCGGGCACGTGGGAATTATCACCGAAGTAGCTCCCGGCTACGTCAAATTCATTCATTCGGCCTGGAAAGGCGGCATCCGCTACGACCTGCTGAATGCCTCATATTACAGCAAGCGGTTTGTGGCGATCAAGAGAATGATTGAATGATTTTTAATCAGCAAATAATTTTCTTTCTCTTCTGATCCGTCGACTTAAGTCGACGGCAAGATGATTTTGCATTGCTTTCTTTGAATGGGCCTGGCAGGCAGTTTCCAACTTTACTCGGCTAAAAAACTGCTTGCATCCCAGTCCTTTGCCGTCGACTTAAGTCGACTGGATAAGGAGTGCTCAGAGCTTAGTTTTTGTTGGAATTTGTCCAGCCATATTTCTGCATAAATCTGTTGATCTCTGTTTCAAAGGTTTTGCCTCTGTGGTGCTCTTCCTGCTTCAAGATGTAGCGCCTCACAAAGGGTGCATGGCGCTCGCTAACACTTACAGCCCAATAGTCGTCCTGCCAGACAAACTTGGTTGTCGTCAGCTTATTCTTGTTGATCCAGTAAGCCGATTCTCCCTTGATGACCTTCATTACATCTGAGAGCGTCTGCTGGCGGGTAAGACAAATGAGGCAATGCGCATGATCGAAGTAGCCGTTGATCACATCCAACTCGATCCCCTTCGACATGGCATACTCCTTAATATGCATAAACACTTTCATTCGAATCTCGTCCCGCAGTACCGGCGCACGATATTTCGTAGAAAAAACAACATGAATCCAAATCCGGCTCCAACTCATACCAATAGAAGATTTAAACACGTCCAACAATAAACCCCTGGCGGTCTCATTGATACGCTAAACCTAAACTTTGGTAACGCCCTAAAAGTCTCCCCACAAAAAAATCCCCTGGCCGTCGACTTCAGTCGACGGAAAAAGGGAAAGGAATGAGCTAATG
>DATMSL010000184.1:0-2591 GCA_035565435.1 Dyadobacter sp.
AACCCTTGGGACCTACTTCAGCCCCAGGATGCGATGAGCCGACATCGAGGTGCCAAACCTCCCCGTCGATGTGGACTCTTGGGGGAGATAAGCCTGTTATCCCCGGGGTAGCTTTTATCCGTTGAGCGATGGCCCTTCCATTCGTTACCACCGGATCACTAAGCCCGACTTTCGTCCCTGCTCGACTTGTAGGTCTCGCAGTCAAGCTCCCTTATGCCTTTGCACTCTCCGAATGATTTCCAACCATTCTGAGGGAACCTTTGGGCGCCTCCGTTACATTTTAGGAGGCGACCGCCCCAGTCAAACTGTCCACCTGACACGGTCCCCGAACCAGTTTCATGGTCCTAGGTTAGAACTCCGATACGATCAGGGTGGTATCCCAACGTCGCCTTCACACAAGCTGGCGCTCATGCTTCAATGGCTCCCACCTATCCTGTACAGATCGTACCAAAGTTCAATATCAAGTTACAGTAAAGCTCCATGGGGTCTTTCCGTCTTGTCGCGGGTAACCTGCATCTTCACAGGTATTAAAATTTCACCGGATCTCTCGTTGAGACAGCGCCCAAGTCGTTACGCCATTCGTGCGGGTCAGAATTTACCTGACAAGGAATTTCGCTACCTTAGGACCGTTATAGTTACGGCCGCCGTTTACTGGGGCTTCGGTTCACAGCTTCGGATTGCTCCTAACCGCTCCCCTTAACCTTCCAGCACCGGGCAGGCGTCAGCCCGTATACTTCGCCTTACGGCTTCGCACAGACCTGTGTTTTTGCTAAACAGTCGCTTGGGCCTTTTCACTGCGACCCCCTCGGGCTATTCACCCTACCGAGGTACCCCTTCTCCCGAAGTTACGGGGTCATTTTGCCGAGTTCCTTAACGAGAGTTCTTCCGCGCGCCTTAGCATGCTCTGCTCGCCTACCTGTGTCGGTTTGCGGTACGGGCACCTTCACCTGGCTAGAGACTTTTCTCGGCAGCCGGAGTGCATGACCTTCGCTACTGTAATTTTCGCTCCCCATCACAGCCCAGCCTTATGATGAGCGGATTTGCCTACTCATCAGCCTCACTGCTTGGACGGACTATTCCATCAGTCCGCGTCACTGCCCTTCTGCGTCATCCCATTGCTCATAACGGTTTACGGTGGTACAGGAATTTGAACCTGTTGTCCTTCCACTACGCCTTTCGGCCTCGCGTTAGGTCCCGACTTACCCTGAGTGGACGAGCCTTCCTCAGGAACCCTTAGGCTTTCGGCGGACAAGATTCTCACTTGTCTTTTCGTTACTCATACCGGCATTCTCACTTGAATACAGTCCAGCACTCCTTACGGTATACCTTCAACCTATATTCAACGCTCCCCTACCCAAGTACCTAATGGTACATGTCATAGCTTCGGTGGTGTGTTTAGCCCCGTTACATTTTCGGCGCAGAGTCACTCGACCAGTGAGCTATTACGCACTCTTTAAATGGTGGCTGCTTCTAAGCCAACATCCTGGTTGTCTTTGCAACTCCACATCCTTTCCCACTTAACACACACTTGGGGACCTTAGCTGATGATCTGGGCTGTTTCCCTCTTGACAATGGATCTTAGCACTCACTGTCTGACTCCCGAGAAGCACGTCTATGGCATTCGGAGTTTGACTAGACTTGGTAACCCTTGGCGGGCCCCGCACCCAATCAGTGCTCTACCTCCACGACGTTCATACCTCGAGGCTAGCCCTAAAGCTATTTCGGGGAGAACCAGCTATCTCCGAGTTCGATTGGAATTTCTCCGCTACCCCCACCTCATCCCCGCACTTTTCAACGTGCGTGGGTTCGGGCCTCCAGTGCGTGTTACCGCACCTTCACCCTGGACAGGGGTAGATCACCCGGTTTCGGGTCTACGTCCACGTACTCATTCGCCCTATTCAGACTCGCTTTCGCTGCGGCTCCGTCTTCCCGACTTAACCTTGCACGTGAACGTAACTCGCCGGTTCATTCTACAAAAGGCACGCCATCACCCATGAATAGGGCTCTGACTTTTTGTAAGCGCACGGTTTCAGGTTCTTTTTCACTCCGCTTCCGCGGTGCTTTTCACCTTTCCCTCACGGTACTGCTTCACTATCGGTCACTAGGGAGTATTTAGCCTTGGCAGATGGTCCTGCCGGATTCCGACGGGGTTTCTCGTGTCCCGCCGTACTCAGGATCCGTCTCGGAGAGTGTGTGCTTTTGGCTACAGGGCTTTTACCTCTTATAGCGGGCCTTTCCAGACCTCTTCGCCTAACACACACCTTTGTAACTCCATGTGAGACGTCCTACAACCCCAAGGAGCAAGCTCCTTGGTTTGGGCTAATCCGCGTTCGCTCGCCGCTACTGACGGAATCACTTTTGTTTTCTCTTCCTCAGGGTACTTAGATGTTTCAGTTCCCCTGGTATGCCTCACTCTGACCTATGTATTCAGTCAGAAGTAACTGTCCATTACGACAGCTGGGTTTCCCCATTCGGAAATCCCCGGATCAAAGCCTGCTTACGGCTCCCCGAGGCAGTATCGTTGTTCGCCACGTCCTTCTTCGGCTCCTAGTGCCTAGGCATCCTCCGTGCGCTCTTATTAGCTTAACCAG
>DATMSL010000185.1:0-4434 GCA_035565435.1 Dyadobacter sp.
ACACAACGCTTTTCGAATACATTGCCCGCGTGATTACTTTGCCTGAGGCTGATCAAAAGTCGATACGCAGGTCGTTTAAGCCGGTATTCGTGCCGAGGGATACCATCATAGAGAAAGCGGGGGAAGTGCCTGGTTATCATAATTTTATTGTGTCCGGATTTATGCGAAATTTTCATTTGGATGAGGATGGCAATGAAATCACCACGGATTTGAACGACGGCCCGCGGTTTTTCACATCCTACTTCCATTTTATGAACCGGACGGTTTCGGATGAGAACCTGCATTGCATTACGGATTGTGAACTGCTGCGGATCGGCCGGGATGATGTCGACGCAACCGCGGCGCACAGCTTCACCCAGAAGGACTATACGATCCGCATTTTGCAGGAACATTTGCAAAAGGACAAAGACCGGATCAACGACATGGCTAATCTGACGGCAGAGGCGCGCTACGCGAAGTTTGTCAGGGGCAACCCCAATATTATCCGGCATGTGCCCCTTAAATACATTGCATCTTACCTCGGCATTACCCAACGGCACCTGAGCCGGTTGCGGAGCGATGGCCCGCCCGATACTTCCACACGGAAATAGAACCGCTTATCCGCATTGGACATTTGTCTAACGACACAGGGCATGACCGGCTTTAAGTTTGACCGAACTTAAATCTCCAACATCATGACCGAACAAATTACCATTCCTTCTCCTCGGGTTAAATACCGGGCGCAAAAACTGCTCAATCTGGCTGCCGCGGTATGGTTGGTCGTCACAACAGCGGGCCAGTGGGCATTCGGAGGCTACATCATCGCTTTTTATGGTAAAAGCACCGCCTCGGGCGACCTGGCAAAATGGAACCAGGTATTGCCGCACGGCTATGTAAAGGGCGACTGGATGGGTAACCTCGTTGTGGGGGTACATGTTTTGCTTGCCGCGGTCATGGTAATGGGCGGGCCTTTGCAGCTGTCGCCATTTGTCCGGCGCAGTGCGCCATGGTTTCACCGCTGGCTGGGGCGCCTGTATGTGACGACGGCCGCCATTGTCGCGACTGGCGGCCTGGTGATGGTGTGGACGCGGGGTGCTGTCGGCGACCGTGTGCAGCATGTCAGTATCAGCATTCAGACGATTTACATCATGCTTTTTGCCTTGCTCGCCTGGCGCTACGCGCGCGCGAGGCGGTTCGACCTGCACCGTAAATGGGCGTTGCGGCTGTTTATGGTCGTAAGCGGCGTGTGGTTTTTCAGGATTGGGCTGATGTGCTGGCTCGTACTGAACGGTGGCCCGGCTGGCTTTGATCCTAAGACATTCAGCGGCCCTTTCCTCACCGCCCTTGCGGTGTTGGTTTATGCGCTGCCGGTGCCGCTCGGAATCCTCGAATTGTATCTTTACGCACAAAAAGAGGGGAGAAACGGTATCACAATAGCCGTTGCGCTACTGATATTCGTAATGACAGCTCTGATGGCAATCGGTATTTTTGGAGCGATCGCGGGTATGTGGTTACCTAGGATCGTGTAGGACTGTTCTCTATAATAATCCAGAATCTGTATCTGTTCATATTGATCCTATTTTGTGAGCTTTGCCGGAAATGCAATCACATGTTGATGATGAACGAAGCCATTAAGTTGATTATAGCAGATAACGAAGTACATTTCGAGGACGGGAAAAAGCTGTTCCGCGAATACGCCGCATCGTTACCGATCGACCTCGCTTTCCAGCGTTTCGACGAAGAACTTGATACCGTGCGGGAGCAATACGGGCCGCCGTCGGGCGGACTGGTGCTGGCGTATGCGGGTGAGCGTGCGGTGGGCTGCGCGGGTGTGCGGAACAAAGGTGCCGGGATCGCCGAGCTGAAACGGATGTACGTCCAGCCCGAATTTCGCGGGCACCGATTGGGAAAGTTGTTGCTGGAACGGTCCGTTTCAATCGCAAAGGATTTGGGATACGAAAAACTCCGGCTCGATACGCTCGCCAGCATGACGGGCGCGCTCAGGTTATACGAGTCGTTTGGATTTGAGGTCATACCGGCTTACTATGCCAATCCGCATGCCGATGCCATCTATATGGAAAAGGTACTTTGAGGAAATTTAGCGATAGCGCCTCATAAGCAACGATAACGGCCAGAAAAGGGCCGTAACGATCGCCTTGTTCCAATCCGGGCGTTTCGGGTTTTCCCGGCATGCTTTCACACAGTACCAGGTCAGAATGAACAACGAAATGAGCAGTGCGCCAGCCATAGTTTTGAAGGTTGATTGATAATATGCTATAAATTAATTTATTATCTATTACTGACTAAAATATTTATACCTGTGGTAAACTGAGCCTTACGGATGGACTTGATCCTGACATTTGTTTAAATTTATGGGAACCATAGAAACGTGCCGTGCCATGCAAAACAAACTGCTGACTTTGCTGCTGCTGAACGTCTGCATTCATTTGATGGCCGACGTGGCCAAATGCCAGACGCGCGAAACGATATCCGACGCTGACGGAAATACCTATTCCGTCAAGATCATGCCCGACGGAAACCAATGGATGACGCAAGATTTGAATGTCCGGGTGGATAGTTCCTGGTGCTTTGCCGACGATCCTGCCAATTGCAATATGTACGGACGTCTATATACCTATGCCTCGGCAGCGCAAGCCTGCGAGATGCTGAGCAATGGATGGCATCTGCCGTCGCGCAAGGATTGGGAAGTTTTGTCCGACCATTACGGAGGAGCCAGTAATAAGTCGAAGGATGGGGGCAAAAACGCCTTTAAAGCATTACAAACAGGAGGTGAATCGGGTTTCAACGCCACATTGGGCGGCAACCGCGAGTTGACGGGAGGGAAATATGCCAGGTTGAGCGCCCACGGATTCTACTGGACATCTACGGAAATAGATGCGCTGACGGCCTGGAATTTCAATTTCGGTGCCGGAGGCAAAGCATTGCATTGCCAGGATGGTATGGAAAAGCGCGAAGGTGCCTCGGTTCGTTGTATCCGAACAATGCCAAAGCGCTGATATCTGTCCGGATTCCCCCGCGATAATGTCCATTTTACACCGTCTTTGTTGATCGCGGAGGCTGTAAATTTGTGTTGTTCATTGAAAGTCAACACTTAAAATCAGTAGATCATGTCAGCACAAGATTTCAGCGCAACGATCCTCGTGGATCAGACACCGGAAGCGGTTTTCGAAGCGGTCACCAATGTTCGCGGATGGTGGTCCGAAGAGATTGAAGGAAACACGGCAGCCCTGAACGACGAATTCAAATACCATTATGAAGATGTGCACCGCTGCCATGCCCGTTTGGTAGAAGTGATTCCCGCACAAAAGGTAGTGTGGCTCATTCTGGATAATTATTTCAAATTCACCGAAGATGAAAAGGAGTGGACCGGCACACATGTGGTTTTCGAGATTACCCGCGCCGGCAGCCAGACGCAGCTGCGCATGACCCATCAGGGACTCATACCGGAATTCGAATGCTTCAACATCTGCCGCGATGCCTGGAGTTTCTATATCAAGGATAGCCTTTACAACCTGATCACCACCGGCACCGGCAAACCAAATGCCACCGGCAAGCCTCAAACCGAGAACGAGAAGACGATTGTAGCTGCGGAATAATAGCTGATTCAAAGGCAGAAACGCCGTTACTGGGTAGGCTTTGAGTATTTTTTCAGAGTCTCTGCCATGCGCAGCGTTTTTAAGACGATGTTATCTGTCTTTTGTTCGGCGTTTTGAGCTTCCTCGCGTTTTATGCGGAGGGAAGAGGCCCTGGATGCAGATTTTGTTGCGGTGGAAGACATAAAATCAGCGTGTTATATTCAAATTTAGCGATTATTTCATCGAGAACAAAAGGCATCAAAGTTGATACCGGGCCGGAATTCAATGAATCCGACGTCATTGTCTTTGACCAGCCCATAGACTCGCAGATTTTCAGGGATTAGGTGACGATGCCGGGTGATTTCGCGTTGATACAATCGTGTTCTGGCTGGCGTACTTCCTTCCGCGTATAATGAAGCCGTGGGTTTTGTTTCACGGAAATCGAGCGATATGCTGGCTATTGTTGCGAGAATATGTTGAAAATCACCATTTTTGAGTTCGACGATATCATCAACTGTATGTTTTCCCGAATCCCAGACGCCAAATCCTAAATTGTAACACTCTTCCGCGTAGTCTTTCGGTCGCGTAATAAAGACTCTGAGCTGAAAATCTCCGTGTCTACCCAAGCTGAAAAATTTGCAGGCATACGCTACCTCAAGAAACGTAAGATATCCCTCGTAGTCGGAAGTTTTTAGTTGTTGGATTTGATATTTGGGAAGGGTCATAGTTATCGCTACCTGTTAAAAAGCCAATGTGGCTGAATTCGGTCAAGGGGTTGATAACCAATATTTAAATGATTTGGTGTTTATTCCAAATAGTAATGCAAGCCGATTTTCAAACGGCAGATTAATTTTCCTAC
>DATMSL010000186.1:0-8275 GCA_035565435.1 Dyadobacter sp.
GCCGGCGAGAATGGCCGACCCCAAATGAATTACAGGTTTGTCAGTTTGATAAGATTTCTGAATGGCTGCAATAAATTGTTCTTTCTTTGACACAGAAAATACGGGTTATGGTTTGATGAAAGGTTAAGTTACAAATTTTAAAGGTTTCAGGAAGATTCCAAGGCGGGAAGGTGAATTATTGTAGAATAATAATTTGTGAGGAAATAATATAACTTTTTGCATATGCTTGTATTTGCAAAATATTATTAGGTATTTTGGTTTGATCGCATTAGAATTATTCTGAGTTGTATTTTTAGAGACATTACTTTCCACTTATGTTGAGCCGCGTTGCGAATTCTATTTACTGGATGAATCGTTACATGGAACGGGTCGAGAATTACGCCCGTTTCGTGGGAGTTAATTTTAATCTGGCCCTGGATCTTCCGCCCGATGTGGACGAACAATGGGAGCCGTTACTGATCGCAACGGCCGATCACTTTCTCTTCTATAAGTATTACGATAAGCCTACAAAGGAGGATGTCATCCATTTCATGACGTTCGATAAACGCAATCCCAACTCAATCATCAGCTGCCTCTACGAAGCCCGCGAGAATGCGCGGACGATCCGGGAGACGATTTCGAAGGAAATGTGGGAGAGTATCAACACGTTTTACCTGGCCATTAAAGGAACTTCACCCGACGATTTCCGGAATATGGATCATATGCAGTCCTATTTCACAGACATTCGCAAAAACTGCCAGCTTTTTCACGGCGTCGTCGATTCGTCGATTACACGCAACGAGGCCTGGCATTTCGGACGGCTGGGCCGTCACATCGAGCGTGCCGACAAATGCTCGCGCTTCCTGGATGTGAAGTATTTTACATTGTTGCAGGATTCGGGTACCTCGGGTTCTACATTGGATTTGATGCTCTGGACCGCCGTGCTGAAATCGGTGAGTGCTTATAACATGTACCGCCAGACGCACCGGGCGCTCACACCAATGAATATCGTGGCGTTCCTGATCCTGGACAAGCTCTTCCCGCGCTCGATCGCGTATTGCGTGCGCCAGGCGGAACTGTCGTTGTATGCCATTGCCGGCTCCATTCCCGAGCGTGGTTATACCAACCCCGCCGAGCGCGCATTGAGCAAGATCCGCAGCGAATTGGAATTCACCGATGTGGAGGATGTTTTCAAAATGGGACTGCACGATTACCTCGATAAATTCCAGATTAAGAACAATGAAGTGGATAACAAAATCTTCGACATGTACTTCGGTTTGGAGACCGGGCAATCGCAAAGCCAAAGCCAGAGCCAGGGGCATTTCAAAAGCCAGTGGATGAACTGATCAAAACTTTTATATCTTAGCGACTCTATCATTATCGAGCCGCTAAGACATGACATATTGCCTGGGTATCAAAGTCGCATCGGGCCTGGTGGCCATTGCCGACACGCGCCTTACATCTGGAACCGAGGTTTCGACCAATAAGAAAGTATCTGTTTACCAGTCCGATAAGCATTCTATTTTTATCATGACCTCGGGCCTGAGGTCCGTGCGCGACAAGGCCATTACCTATTTCAAGGAAGTCCTGGAAGAACGGGACACTTCATTCGACAAGCTTTACAAGGCTGTCAATGCATTGGGGCAGCAGGTGCGGCGGGTGGCCGACGAGGACCGCTATGCGCTGAACAATGCAGGGTTGGTATTCAACCTGTTTGCGATTGTAGGCGGGCAGCTAGAACATGATTCCGAGCACAAGCTTTTTCTGTTATATCCCGAAGGCAACTGGGTGGAAGTGGGCGATGGTTCGCCGTTTATCATCATCGGTAACTCAGGTTACGGGAAGCCGCTGTTGTACCGGAGCCTCAAATTCGATTCGTCGATGCAGGACGCCCTGAAGATCGGATTTCTGTCGTTCGATTCTACAAGGGTTAGTTCCAACGACGTGGATTACCCCATAGATGTCGTCATGTATGAAAAGGATTCTTTCCAGCTGGTGGAGCACCGTTTCGAAAAGGACGACCTGGATTACGTGGGCAAGCAGTGGAGCGCGCTGCTGAGCAATTCCGTACAAAAATTGTCGTTGGAATGGATGGACCCGGTATTCGGCAAAATGGGAGAAACTACAAAGGCATAACTGCTTGTTTTAGCCTGAAAACGTATATAATGGCTGGATTTCCGGCAATCGGTCAACCTCGTGAACAGATGGAACATAAGAGTCCAGAAACTCAATTGTAGTTTTTTGTTTGTAGAAAAATCTAATTGCGGAGAGGGAATTTAGTATTTTTGCAACCAAACATAAAGAGGAATTCTAGATCGTGACGTTAATTAAATCTATCTCAGGAATCAGGGGAATAGTGGGAGGAAAATCGGGTGAGGCGCTGACTCCGATTGATGTTGTTAAGTTTGCTGCTGCATACGGGACATGGGTGAGGCGTACAAATCCGCAGAATGTTAAGGTGGTAATCGGCAGGGATGCCAGGCTTTCCGGTGAAATGGTAAGCCGCCTGGTAGCCGGTACTTTACAGGGTGTGGGGCTGAACGTGCTCGACCTTGGCCTTTCCACTACTCCGACTGTCGAGATAGCCGTGAAAGCGGAAGGCGCGGCGGGAGGTATCATCCTTACAGCAAGCCACAACCCGATTCAGTGGAACGCCCTTAAACTCCTCAACCATGAAGGAGAATTTATTTCGGAAGCCGAAGGTGCCGAGGTGCTGCGCATTGCCGACGAGGAAGATTTCCTTTTCCCCGATGTGAAAAAGCTTGGTAGCTACGCATCCGATGATACTTACCTCCAAAAGCATATCGACCACGTGTTGTCGCTGGCACTCGTGGATGCGGAAGCGATCAAAAATGCGAATTTCAAGATTGTGGTCGATGCGGTAAACTCAACCGGTGGCATTGCCGTACCGCTTTTGCTCGAAGCATTGGGTGTCGATTCCAAGAATATCAAAAAGCTGAATTGCGAGCCGACAGGCAATTTCGCGCACAATCCGGAGCCACTGCCGGAGCATTTGCACGATATCAGTAAAGAACTCAACAATGGCTCCTACCACCTCGGTATTGTTGTCGATCCGGATGTGGACAGGCTGGCACTGATGTGCGAGGACGGTACGCCGTTTGGAGAAGAGTATACATTGGTTGCCGTTGCGGATTATGTTTTGAAAAACACACCGGGCAATACGGTTTCCAATCTTTCATCGACGGCCGCATTGCGGGATGTCACCATCAAAGCCGGCGGTCAATACCTGGCATCGGCGGTGGGTGAGGTGAATGTGGTGAATGCGATGAAAGCCAACAACGCGGTGATCGGCGGCGAAGGTAACGGAGGGGTTATTTACCCTGAAAGCCACTACGGCCGCGATGCATTGGTAGGTATCGCATTGTTCCTGACGCATTTGGCGAAATCGGGAAAGAAGGCTTCGGTTTTGAGAAGATCTTACCCGAATTATTATATTTCCAAAAACAAGATCGAGCTTACGCCGGAGATTAATGTCGATAATATTCTGGACCGTATCCAGACACGCTATTCGAAGCAGCCGGTGAATACCGTGGACGGCGTCCGCATTGAATTCGATCGTGAATGGGTGCATTTGCGCCGGTCGAACACCGAGCCGATCATCCGCATTTATTCCGAATCGGAGACGCTGACTACCGCGACCAGCCTTGCCAATAAGATCATTTCCGATATCAAGGAAATTATTTCGGAACCGAAGAAATAATAAAGCTGTTGCTAAGCTAATTTGGGTCACTTGTTGTCTGAACTGACAATGAGTGATCTTTCTAATTTATATCCACATGAAAGTCTATCTGGACAATGCGGCTACGACGCAGCTGGACCCTGAGGTTCTGGAAGCTATGCTGCCGCTGATGACCGAGCAATTCGGCAACCCATCTTCTATCCATTCTTACGGTCGCGCCGTGCGTTCGTCGATCGAGCGGGCCAGAAAGAACATCGCGGCAATATTGAATGCGGCGCCCGCCGAGATCTTTTTCACCTCGGGTGGTACCGAGGCCGATAATACTGCCATTCGTTCGAGCATCGAGACATTCGGCCTGAAACACGCCATTACCTCGCGCATCGAGCACCACGCGGTACTGCACACGCTGGAACATCTCAAAAAGCTGGGCACTATCGAGCTGAGTTTTGTGAATTTAAATGCAAAAGGGGAGGTGGATCTGGAACATCTGGAATCGCTGCTGGCTTCCAAACCGCGTTCATTGGTATCGTTAATGCATGGCAACAACGAAATCGGTAACCTGCTCGACCTGGAAGCAGCTGGCGATATCTGCGAGAAATACGACGCCATTTTCCATTGCGACACGGTGCAGACGATGGGCCATTACCGCCACGATCTGCAAAAACTGAAAACGAATTTCATCGTCGGCGCGGCGCACAAGTTCAACGGCCCGAAAGGCATTGGGTTTCTGTATGTGCGTCCGGGTATTAAAATAAACCCTTTCGTACACGGGGGCGCACAGGAGCGTAACATGCGCGGGGGAACCGAGAACATTTACGGTATTGTAGGATTAGCGAAAGCATTGGAAATCGCTTACCGCGATATGGACGCCCATAGAACACATATCGAAGGCTTGAAAAGCCGCATGATAGGCAAGTTAAGCGAAGGCATCGAAGGCGTAGCATTCAATGGTAATTCAGCCGATTTGACCAAAAGCCTTTACACGGTTTTGAATGTAAGCCTCCCGCCGTCGGACATCAGCGATATGCTGCTGTTCAACCTCGACATTGCCGGAATCGCCGTTTCAGGCGGCAGCGCGTGTTCGAGCGGCACCGACATTGGTTCACACGTTTTGAATGAGCTTAAAATTGATGAAAACCGTGCTAATGTGCGTTTCTCGTTCGGGAAGTACAATACCGAAGCCGAAATCGATTATGCAGCAGAAACGCTGATCGGCCTCTACAAGAAGGAGAGCGTTAGCTTGTAATAGAAAGCATTACCTTATTAAAAGCCAAAACCCGGCCCCTGAATCAGGAAGCCGGGTTTTTAATGATATCTTCAAGGCATTCTACCCAAATATCGCTGTCGTTGAGACTTTCGACAAGCTGCCAATGCTGCCCGCCTTCTTTCTCGAATAGCTCTTTGTATTCTTCCCCCACTTCAATCGTCGTTTCCAGACAGTCGGCCACGAATGCAGGCGAGAATGCTAATGCGCTTTTGACGCCCTTTTTGGTCAGTTCAGGGATTACCTCGTCGGTATAAGGCTTGATCCACGGATTTTTGCCCAACCTCGACTGGAAACAGGTCGTATACTTACCTTCGGGAATACCCATGCCTTTTACTAACAAACGCGTCGTTTCAAAACATTGGGCGCGGTAGCAATGCTGGTTGCGGTGATCGAGCTTGTCGCAGCAACTGCCGAACTGGCAAAAGCTGCCGGTAACATCGCCTTTGGTGATCTGCCGCTCGGGCAAGCCGTGGTAGCTGAATACGAAATGGTCATAATCGTGCTGCGCCATGTATTTTTTACCCAAATCCACGAAACCCTGGATGAATTTCGGGTGTTCGAGGAATCGGTTTACAAAACGAATCTCCGGCAAAACCTCCCAGTCTTTCACGACGCGCATTACTTCCTTATACACCGAGCCGGTGGACGCCGAAGCATATTGCGGGAAGAACGGTACCACGATGATTTCTGTCAGGCATTCCTTGCGCAATGCGGTCAATGCTTTCTCAATGCTCGGGTTCTGGTAACGCATGGCGAGTTCAACCACATAATCATTGCCGAGTACCTTTTGCAATTTATCCTTCACCGAATACCCGTAGGTTTTCAAAGGAGACCCATCAGGTTTCCAAAGCTGCTTGTAA
Organism: Dyadobacter sp.; assembly: GCA_035565435.1. Lineage (GTDB taxonomy): Bacteria > Bacteroidota > Bacteroidia > Cytophagales > Spirosomataceae > Dyadobacter. Next base: position 5,807 of record DATMSL010000186.1, read on the forward strand.
ACCTTCGCCGACTTTGGAGCGCGGAATGGTGCGATGATGAGGTTGATCAGGAACCAGCGGTTCAGGTACGGAATATCGATCACTCGCTCGTCCATGAGGAACTGGCGCAGGTATTTGCGTACATCCGGCACGGACGGACTATCCGGCGTGCCCAGGTTCACGATCAGTACGCCGGTTTTCCGGACTTCATTCAGAGTAGTAGTATCGAAGGGCTGAGCCAATGTGGTTGTACTCATTTCATTAACAGTTTCATGATGAAAGCGGTAGTCAACGACCGCTTCCTTTTGTAATTCAGTCTTGCAAAAATAGCGATTACAATCCTAGCAAGACCTCTTTCAATGCAGCCTGCGCCGACCACTCCCGGTTGGCAGCCTGCTCGATTACCAGCGAACGCGGGCCGTCGAGTACTTCGTCGGCCACTTTCATATTCCGGCGCACGGGCAGGCAGTGCATGAATTTGCCATTGTCGGTCAAGGCCATTTTAGCCTCGGTGATCATCCACGACGGATCGGTGTTCAAAACCTGTCCGTAGCTGTTGAATGACGACCAGTTTTTACCATATACAAAATCCGCGCCTTCCAATGCCTTGTCCTGATCGTAAATTACCTGACCTCTGCCTACGAAATCGGGGGAGAGATCATAACCTTCCGGGTGCGTGATCACAAGGTCCACATCCATCGGGTTCATCCATTCGCAGAACGAATTCGCTACCGCCTGCGGCAATGCTTTGAAATGCGGTAGCCAGGTAAGCACCACTTTCGGGCGTTTTTTGAGCTTGAATTCTTCGATGGTAATGCAGTCGGCCAGCGATTGCAGCGGGTGCCGCGTCGCCGATTCGAGGTTTACGATCGGGGCATTCGCATATTTTTTGAATTGCTGGAAAACGAGTTCGGAATAGTCCTTCTCACGATCCTGTAAACCTGCGAACGAGCGGATACCGATGATATCGCAATAGCTGCCGATCACCGCCGCCGCTTCCTTCACGTGCTCCGCCTTGTCGCCATTCATGATCACGCCTTCTTCCATTTCCAATCCCCAACCGTCCTGGCCGACATTCATCGTAATCACATTCAAGCCGAGGTTCTGGGCAGCTTTCTGGGTGCTGATCCTCGTCCTTAAACTCGAATTGAAAAACAACAGGCCTATGGTTTTGTTTTTCCCAAGCGTCTGGTCCGCAAACGGATCTTTTTTAGCTGTAATGCCGCTGCTGATGAGCTCGGGGAGGTCGGTGACGTCTTTAATGGAAAGAAAGTGTTTCATTCAGGTTAAAATTTCGGAGATAGGTGTTCCTATTCTCAACTAGGACAAGGATGGTATTAGTTCAAAAAAATCAAACGGCTGCAACAGATACTTCTTTTTTCAACGCTTCCAGGAACAAATCGGCCTCCGTTTTACCCAACGCGAGCGACGGCAGCAGACGGATCGTGTTCGCGCCCGCTACGCCTGTGAACATTTTGTGTTCAAACAAGAGCTTGTTGCGCAGATCCTTCACCGGGAAATCATACTCGATCCCGATCATCAGCCCGCGACCTCTCAATTCTTTATAGCCGCCGATCGCCTTAATGCCTTCGAGGAGGTAGTCGCCAATCTCAGCAGCATTCGCGATCAGGTTTTCTTCCTTCATAATGTCCAAAACGGCCACGCCCGCTGCACAAGCCAGGTGGTTACCGCCGAATGTCGTTCCCAGTAAACCGTAGCTCGCTTTGAATTTAGGAGAGATGAGAATCCCGCCGATTGGGAAGCCGTTGCCCATTCCTTTCGCCATCGACATAATGTCCGGCTCGATGCCGCTGAACTGGTGGGAGAAGAACTTGCCCGTCCGTCCGTAGCCGCATTGCACGCTGTCCAGGATGAGGATCGCGCCGGTTTCGTCGCATTTGCGTCTTAATGTTTGCAAAAACTCATCCGTACAAACATTGATACCGCCCACGCCCTGGATACCTTCCACGATCACCGCACAAACTTCGTCGGTAATGCCTTCCTCCGCCGCCGCAGCGTCGTTGAATGGCAGGAATGTCACATGCTCCTTGTAATTCACTGGCGCCACAATCGATGGATTATCGGTAGCAGCCACCGCCCCAGCCGTCCGGCCGTGGAACGATTTCGTGAAAGAAATCACCTTCGTTCTGCCATTGTGGAAAGAAGCGAGTTTCAATGCATTCTCATTCGCTTCTGCGCCGGAGTTGCAGAGGAACAACTTGTAATCAGGATAGCCCGATAGCTCGCCCAACTTTACCGCCAATTCTTCCTGAATGGAGATTTTGACAGAATTGGAATAAAAACTGATCGCATTCAGTTGCTTCGTCAGCTTATCCACATAATAGGGGTGGCAATGGCCAACCGAAATCACCGCATGGCCGCCATAAAGATCGAGGTACTTGGTACCGTTCTGGTCCCAGAGGTAGCTGCCTTCGGCTTTTACGGGTTCTATATCGTAAATGGGGTAGACGTCAAAGAGGTGTGACATTT
>DATMSL010000187.1:0-4306 GCA_035565435.1 Dyadobacter sp.
ACTATCCGTGAAAATGACCAAGTAGAATACGAAGTCGTTGAAGGAAAAAAAGGACTTAACGCTGTGCAGGTAAAAAAGATATAATTGTATTTTTTTTGCAAGAGAAATTAAAAATGCCGCTCACTAGCGGCATTTTTAATTTACAGGCTTATTCCACCCAGGATTTTACATCGTCCAGCAGCGGCATTTTTTCATCTATTTTGAGCTTCTTGCGCATTCCCCCCAAATCGTTGAAGATCTTGTTCGGATTTGCACTTTTCAGTTGCTCGATGGTCAGGATATTCATCTTTTGCAATGCCGGTACCCACACCGCCGGCACGCCGGCAGTGACGTAGTCAGCCTCTTTGGCAACCTCCGCTTTCTTTTCAGGACGCATTTGCGGGAAGAAAATCACTTCCTGGATGCTCGCATTGTCGGTAAGCAACATGGTAAGGCGGTCGATACCGATACCGATACCCGCGGTTGGCGGCATACCATATTCCAGCGAACGGATAAAGTCGTCGTCCATCTCCATTGCTTCGTCGTCGCCTTTTTCTTTCAGGCGAAGCTGGTCTTCAAAACGCTCCTTCTGCTCGATCGGGTCGTTCAGCTCTGAGTAAGCATTAGCTACTTCGCGGCCGTTTACAAACAGCTCGAAACGTTCCACCATACCTTTTTTGGTGCGGTGTTTCTTGGTCAGCGGCGACATTTCTACCGGGTGGTCGATGATGAAAGTAGGCTGGATAATGTTCGATTCTACTTTCTCTCCGAAAATTTCGTCGATCAGCTTGCCTTTGCCCATGCTTTCGGTCACTTCCATTCCCCACGCCCGGCATTGTTCACGGATCGCCGCTTCGTCGAGCGTTTCCACGTCGAGACCGGTATATTGCTTGATAGCGTCGGTAATACTTAATCTCGGATACGGGCCGGCGAAATCCAGTTCAACGTCCCCGAATTTTGCTTTGGTAGTGCCATTCACTGCCAATGCCACTTTTTCGAGCACTTCCTCGGTCATATTCATCATCCAGAGGTAATCCTTGTAAGCCACATACAGCTCCACCGTCGTGAACTCAGGGTTATGCGTGCGGTCCATTCCTTCGTTGCGGAAGAGCTTCCCAAATTCATAAACCCCTTCAAAACCACCCACGATGAGGCGTTTCAGGTGAAGCTCCGTCGCGATACGCAGGTACAAGCCCAGGTCGAGCGCGTTGTGGTGCGTCGTGAACGGACGTGCGGCCGCGCCCCCGTGAATGGATTGCAACACCGGAGTTTCCACTTCCAGCCAGTTATTCGCATCGAAATACGAACGCATGGTGGTGATGATCCGAGCACGTTTGATGAATATGTCGCGCACTTCCGGGTTCACGATCAAGTCGACGTAACGCTGGCGGTAACGTAGCTCGGGATCGGTAAAACCGTCGTGCACATTGCCGTCCTCGTCGCGTTTCACGACCGGCAGCGGGCGGAGCGATTTGTTCAGGATCTTGAACTCCTGCACATGCACGGAGATTTCACCGGTTTGTGTCGTGAAAACAAAACCCTTCACGGCAATGATATCGCCGATATCGAGCAGTTTCTTGAAAACGGTATTGTACAAAGTTTTGTCTTCGCCCGGACAAAGATCGTCGCGGCGGAAGTATAGCTGGATACGTCCGGTGGCATCCTGGAACTCGGCAAATGCGGCGCTTCCCATGATACGGAAGCCCATCAGCCGGCCGGCCATCGTGACGTTTTTATAGTCGATCTTGTTGTTTTCGTAGTTTTTAAGAATGTCGGCCGCATAGGCGTTTACGACAAATTCTTCCGCAGGATAAGGCTCAATGCCCATTCGCATGAGTTCCTCGCGTTTTTGACGGCGCAGTATTTCCTGTTCGCTCAATAGCATCTTACAGCAATGGATTGGTAAATGGAAGTAGGTATTCCAAAAGAGTGCGCAAAACTACTACATTTTGTCTTGAATAGCGAGTAAAGCGGCCGTTAAGATGCTGTAACGGCCGGTAGGACATTATTTCTGGCACGCTATTAATGTCTTGCTTATATTGTAGATCGGAGCGAACTGTTCCCCTTCATCAACAGCGCTAAACCTCTTCGTTAGATGTCTCAAAAGGTCTTAAAAGTCATTGGTATCGTTGCTCTGGTGAGCGCTCTGCTGTTCGGGGCGGTTGAGCTCTGGGTTTATAAGAACAGGGAAGAGCTTTTTCTGAGGGCTAAGGAAGCGATCAATGAAAACCTGAACGGGAACCTCGAAATAGCCGATTTTAAATTCAGACCATTCTATGGAGGCCTGGGGCTGAACTTTACATTATACGACGTAAAACTGACCGATACGCTTTATAACGTTCATCATAAACCGTTTCTCGAGGCCGGAAAAATGCACGTCGCACTCGATCTCCGGCGCATTTTGTCAGGAGATGTACAGGTAAAAAACCTCGTGCTGGAAGACGGTGGGCTCAGAATGTTCGTCCAGCGTGACGGGTATTCCAATGCATCTATTTTCAAATCCGAAGAGCAGAAGAAAAATAAGACAGGAAAAAAGGACGCCAACGAGATCCTTCAAAAACTCGGGAATATTCGTTTCCTCAACTTCGCGGTGTCGTATTCCGACTCGGTAAAAGAGAAATATTACGGGGCACTTTTTCACGATGCGACCAACATCATCGAGCGGACCGATTCGAGCATGAATGCCAGTCTCACCGGGGCAGTGCTTTTCAACGGATTGACATTCAGGGTTGAAAAGGGCGGTTTTCTGATGAACCAGGAAACGACGCTGGCTTTGGCTTTGGGGTATGATCAGGATGAAAAGAAACTGAAAATTTATCCTTCCACCCTCGAAAGCGCGACCCACGACAAGATCGGGATCAATGGTGTCTTCGATTTTTCGGATACAATCAAAGTATTTCATCTCAATTTCGATGCGAAGGGAATAGCGGTGAAAAACGCATTGCCACTGTTGAACCAGCGGCTGCAAAAGCAGATCGACTCGATAGGGATCCAGACGAATGTGGATACGGAGGTCAAGGTAGCAGGAATTTTAGGCCGGCCGGGGCTCAAACCGCAGGTGGATGTGCATTTTCAAACAGATACTTTCCGCTACAACCTTCCCGTGGGTGTTTTGCGTAAAATGAAAGCTTCCGGCACATTCACAAACCGTGCGGATACGACAAAACTGGCCGACGTCTTCAATTCGAGGCTGATAGCGCCCAAGATAACCGGCTTTTTTGAAACCATACCATTTGCATTCAAGCTGGTGGTTAACAATTTCCGAAATCCGCGGGCGGATATTGACGGCCGTATTGAAGCCGATTCTACCAATATGGGTGCATTACTCGATCCCGGACGTTATCGTTTCAAAAACGGCTCGGCGAGGATCGATTTTCATTTCAGTGGGAATCTGAGGAAGTTTTATAATCCCGCTAAGGACAATTTTGACGGCAAAGTATCAGGTAGGGTTTCGCTCAAAAACATTGCTATGGACTACCTCCCGCAAAAGGTGAGGATAAGCCAAATCAATGGTGACCTTACATTCAATGAGAAGGTAATGGTGCTGCCCAATCTCAGGTTTTATGATGGGCAGAATATGCTGCACGTGCGGGGGACGCTGTTGGACTTTATTCCATATCTCTTCGGCTCTCCGAAGCCGCTTCACGCCAATGTAGATATCAATATTCCTGACTGGCAGCTTAACTGGCTGGAAACCCTGCTGGCGGCGAGGGGTAACAGTAAGCCAAAGACAAAAAAGTCGCTCAAACTCTCGGAGCTGCTTGATAATGCAATTGATAAAATGGAAATCGTAGCAAAACTTGACGCGAAAAAGCTGCGGTACAGGCATTTTACGGGTAGGGACGTGAAAGGCCAGCTCACGATCAGCAACAATGCTGTGAGGATCGAGTACTTCGTGTTAAAAGCGTTTGGTGGAGGAAACGTGCGGCTTTCGGGTGAAATGGACAATGCTGGTTCGGGGAAATTGCCGCATATGGCTGTACGCGGAAAGATCGCGAACGCAGATGTCCATTCCGTTTTTTACTCTTTCGACAATTTTGGTCAGAAAACGCTCACCCACCAGAATCTGAAAGGCATTCTCAATACCGATTTCAGCTTTGAATCCGCATTGAATAACAATGTGAAGCTGGTGCCGTCCAGTATGAAAGGCCTGCTGAGGATCGATTTAACAAACGCTTACATTATCAACTTCGAGCCGTTTATGAAGATGAAAAAATTGATTTTCAAGAGACGGAATTTCGAGCGCGTCAAATTTGCTCCTATTCGAAATGATTTCCGATTGAACGGGCAGGAAATAGAAATAGCGCCGATGGAAATTGAATCGAAT
>DATMSL010000188.1:0-11125 GCA_035565435.1 Dyadobacter sp.
ATGAACCGCTAGCTGTTCAATATAGAAAAGTGAGTCCTAAAATGATGAAAAAGCTAGTCCTGACACTTCTCATAGTGACTTCCGCCGCATTTTCATGTTCGAAAAAAGATCCTCAACCAGATTGCGGATGCGACGGACCTACGGTGCTTGTTCTTAAAAATACCCGTGCGGTACATGAAAGCGCCGGGTTATTTACTTTCACGCACCCTATTACCCTCAACAAAATATCAGCCTGGGCATGCAATGCGGATTCGCTTTGGGCCAAGAGTGCAAATACCGAAATTCCAGATTACACGATTAGTGGAAATCTGAAAAAGGAATGCTTCTTCGGCTCAACACTCATGATTGTGCACCCGTCCATCGAAATTACTTCGATTAAGAAGGATTAGCTTGCCAAGTCCTTCGCGAAACAAACACTATTCTCGACCCCCACATACTGCCCGTAATTATCCGTGCGCCGGTACCCGTTCTTCTCATACAACGCAATGGCTTCGGGTTGGCGTCTCCCGGTTTCGAGGACGCATTGGACATAACCTAGTTCATTCGCCCAGATCTCCAGTTCAGCAAGGACGCGGGTGGCAATGCCTTTGTTACGGCCGTCAGGTGAAACGTACATGCGTTTCACTTCCATTGCCTCATCATTGAATGCCTTGATGGCCCCGCAGCCGATGGGCTGGTCGTTTTCAAAGCACACTACGGCATGACGGATTTTATCGATTTTATTGAATTGGGCATAAAATCCGTGCTCGGCACCGTCCCGTTCAGCGAGATCGGCGTCGAGCAGTTTTACCAATGCGATGAAATCCGGATCGTCGGAGTCGGTTCTTCTTAAACTAATCATTGCAATTCCTCTAATTCTACTACTTTGGGTGTTCTGGTGAGCCAATGGATAATCAGCCACGCCACAAGATAAGTAAAACCGCAGATTGTAAAAATGATGTTGTAGCCCGCCTGGATGTTGCCTGCCGCTTTGTAGCTATCGAGCAGGCTGCCGATCAGGATCGGGAAAAGGATACCACCCAAAGCTCCGGCCATTCCGCCGATGCCAACTACCGAGCTAACCGCCTGCTTCGGAAAAAGATCGGACGGTAAGGTGAATACGTTCGTTGCCCATGCCTGGTGTAATGCCACAGCCAGGCTGATCAGCCCGACGGCCATCCATACACCGCTGGAAAACTGGATCAGTATCACAGATAATTCGCAGCATGCCAGGCCGAGCAGCACCGTCTTGCGCGCTTTGAGCGTCGGCCAGCCCCGTTTGATAAGCCAGGACGACAGATAACCTCCGCCAATGCTCCCGACCGTCGTAGCGGTGTAGATCAGCATAAGTTCAAAACTCGGCTTTTTGAGATCCAGGTTAAATGTGGAAGCAAAGTAAGAAGGCAGCCAGAACAGGAAGAACCAGTAAATCGGGTCGATGAGCCCTTTGCCGGTAATGTAGGCCCAGGTTTGCGGGAATGTGAACAGTTTAACCCATTTAACGGGCTGTTTTTCGGCCTCGTTTTCGTCCTGCTCCTGGCCGCTCAGGATGTAATGCAGTTCATCGGCACTTAACCGCTTCTGTCGGACAGGTATATCATAAAAAATCAGCCAGAATATCAGCCATACAAAACCCAGCGCGCCGGTGATCCAGAAGACTTCCTGCCAGCCATAATGGCTCAGAATCCACGGAACAAGTATCAAAGCGACCACGACACCGACGCTGGTACCGGCATTGAAAAGGCCGGTTGCCAAAGCGCGTTCTTTTTTCGGGAACCATTCGGCCACTGTTTTGACCGCCGCAGGATAATTACCGGCCTCTCCTAATCCCAACCCCACGCGCGCTACGCCAAACCCGAATGCGCTGCGCGCAATCGCATGCAGCATCCCCGCGACACTCCAGAAAATGATCGTAAATGAATACCCCGCTTTGGTACCGATCCGGTCGATCAGCCAGCCGAAAACGAGTAAACCGACTGCATAAGCGGCCGTGAAGGCCATCACAATGCGCGCAAAATCGGTTTCCGTCCAAACGAACTCCTTTTCCAGAATGGGTTTCAGGAGACCGATGATCTGCCTGTCGAGGTAATTAATGGTCGTGGCGAGAAAGAGCAGGACCACGATGATCCAGCGATAATTCCTGATTTTACCCATTTGTTAAGCGAGTTTTTGTGCGAATTGAAGGAAATGTGCTTTCAGTCCGTCCCAGTTTTTATCCTGGATCAATTTTTTATCAAACAGCTGGCCGCCGATGCCCAGCCCGTTGGCACCCGCTTTGAGGAAGGCCTCCATATTTTCGAGGCTCACGCCGCCGGTAGGCAGGAGTTTCAGCTGATTCATCGGCGCTTTGACGTCCTTAATATAGCCGGGACCCAACGCCGTAGCAGGGTAGATTTTCACCATCGACGCGCCCCATAACCACGCCTGGAAGATCTCCGTGGGTGTATAGGCCCCCGGAAACACCGGAACACCTTTTTTTACACAGGATTTGATTACCTTTTTACTTAAAACCGGCGTCACGATAAACTGTGCGCCTGCATCCAACGCCGCATCCAGGTCGTCTTTGGTACACACCGTTCCCGCACCGATGTTCAGTCCATAATGCTCGTTTTCCAGCGCATAACGGATCATATCGGTTGCACCAGGCGTATTCATCGTAATTTCGACGGTGGTCAGGCCTGCTTCCCGGTAAATGGGCAGGATACGTTTGACGTCGTCAGGCGACACGTTACGGATAATACCGACCAGCGGCGCTTTGCTGAACAACTCCCACGAAAATGTACGCTCACTCATAAATTTGTTCTATTCAATGTTAAATGTTGGTTCTCAAAAATCCGGATATGCCCGGTAGTAGCGGCGCGGTCTACGATCTCCGAGGGGATGATAGTCGCCCGGCCCGAAAGTCCCAATGTTTCCATGGCAGCCTTGTACAACTGGTACAGGTTATTTCCGCCGCAGAGCACCAGGTGCGCACTTGTCTCCTTCGTCAGGTCGCGGATTTCATAGCCGATCAGCAGCCCGCTCAGGAACATTCCGTTTTCCCGCTTGTTTAATAAACCAAAAAGTTGGTTGGTTCTTACTGTAAATAATGCATTTAAAATATTTCCTGATCCCGATTCACGTATTCCCAAGCGGAATGCACCGGCGGCTTCCTCGTTGAAATCGGATTGGAGGTATTGGTCGATAGAGTCTTTCAGGATGCTCTGATTGGCCATCAGGTTGAAAACTTCACCAGTCATAAAGGTCTTGAAATCAATCAACCGGCCGTCGCGCACGAACATGTGCTTCGAATGCGTACCAGGGAAAATGAATATCGCGTCCCGGCCCGAAAGATCCATCGCCGCACCCAGACCGATGAGCTGCGTTTCTTCGCCACGCATTACGTCGTGATCGCTCCGCACCCCGGAAATCAATGTGATTTCATGTGGAAAACCCGGCAGCTTTTCATAGTACTTCATCCCCAAATGTGCCCCATCCAATGCAAATGGCAACCGCGCATAAGGTAACTCCTGCATTCCGATCGACGAAGAGGCCATGCCGGAAAGCACGATGGGTACCCCGGCGAGGTCTACGCCCGTTTGCTTTTGCAATGCGGTGATCTGCGTTGCAATGATCGAACGGTAATAATCGGCGCGAGCAACCGAGCCATCCGCATTTGCTTCCTGCCAGGCGTTGTAAACCGCCCCGATCCCGTTCGGAGCCGTTACCTCTCCTACTACATCGTGATCCTTCACATTGACCAGCCTCAACCGAAACGAGGACGTTCCCCAGTCACAACTCAGCAGGTGTTTACTCATAGTTTCTGTTATTAATTGAACCGTCGACTAAAGTCGACGGGAAAAGATTGAAATTTATAGCCGTCGACTAAAGTCGACGGGACTAGAAAAGATCGTTAAGGCAATGCGAATGCGATGTAATTTCCGCCGGGTTTCAAACCATATCTTGTGCCTCCGGCGGCGATCGCAATATATTGCTTTCCATCGATCATATAGGTAATGGGCGTTGCGAAACCGCCTGCCGGGAGTTGGTATTCCCAAACAACCTTACCGGTCTTGGTATCGAATGCTCTAAGCTTTTCGTCGTAGGTGGCTGCTATGAAAAGCAGGCCTCCGGCGGTCACCAGCGGGCCGCCGTGATTTTCGGTGCCGGTTGGCGGGATGCCCTGTTTCGTCAGCTCGGGGTATTCACCTAGCGTCACTTTCCAGAGGTATTCGCCAGTGTTCATATTAATGGCATTCAGCGTGCCCCACGGCGGCTTAATGGCCGGGTAATTGTCCTGATCCCGAAACTGGACGTTGCCATTGTTGACATACGGAGGCTGATGCGGGAAATCGGCATTGTTTTGGGTAGTAGCAGTGGCTGTTTGTCCATGAATGTCATTCGTAGCTGGCTGGGTTTCTGTTTTTAAAAGGAAGTCCAAAATCGCCGCACGGTCGTCCTTTGAAATGTGCTGGAATGAAGGCATCCGGCCTCGCCCGGTTTCAAGCAATGCTCCGATCTGCTCGCGGCTCATCCGCTGGCCGATATCCTTTAAAACCGGGTAAGCCTGGGCGGTCGCAGAAGCTGTGGCGGTCTGGGAATCAGCAGCGTGGCAAACCGCACAATTTGTATTGAACAATACCTGACCTCTTGACAACACCTGCCCTTTCCGACCGTCCTGCGCCTCCCTCGCATCCCTCATTTTGAGCCACCAAAGCATATTATTGCCATTAACATATACTATCCCATCCGGGTCGGCTGCCGTACCACCCCATTCCGCCCCGCCGCCGATGCCGTATAACAGTCCGCCGGACAGATCGGGAGGCTGGTTTTTAGATCCTTTGTTGCTGGTGCGGAAGCGGTCGAGCACGTATGCGTGGGCCTCCGGCGTGCGTGTAGTGATGTCTGCTTCGGTCAACGTCTGATTAGCAAATGGTGCTGGCTTGACCGGCACTGGCTGTGTCGGCCAGGGCTCGTCGCCCCGTAGCGGTTTCGCATTCGGTACTGCCACCTCTTTCACCGGGAAAAGCGGCTTACCCGTATCACGATCGAACAGGAAAACGTAGCCATCCTTGGTCGCCTGCGCCACTGCATCCACCATTTTGCCATTTCTCCTGACCCTGATCAGGTTCGGCGGGCACGGAATATCCCGGTCCCATAGGTCGTGGTGAACGGTTTGGAAATGCCATACACGCCTTCCGGTTTCGGCATTGAGGGCAATCACGCAGTTGGCAAAAAGATTGCTGCCCTTCCTGGCGCCCCCGTAAAAATCCACCGAGGGGGAGCCCGTTCCAAGAAACACCATTCCCCGTCTTTCGTCGATCACCATGCCCGCCCAGCAATTAGCGCCGCCCAGTTTCTTGTACGAATCTTTCGACCAGGTTTCATACCCATATTCTCCCGGCAGCGGGATGGTACGGAACACCCAGGCCACTTTACCCGTCCGAACATCGAAAGCACGAATATGCCCCGGTAATGCGTCGCCGCCTTCCGAAACCGACGAACCGGTAATGAGCAGATTCTTAAAAATCACCCCGGGCGTAGTGTTCCGAATATTGAACTGGTAGGGATCGTAGCCATAAGTAGCGGCATCGCCCAGCCCGTCGTGAAAATCGACCTCTCCGTTTTTGCCAAAGCTCTCAACCAGTTTCCCGGTTTCGGCATTCAATGCAAACAATGAGGCTCCTGCCGTGAATAAAATGCGTTTATCGTTCCCATCTGACCAGTACACCACGCCCCGCATCGGATGGAACCGCGGCCGCTTTCCTTCAAAAGGGTCAAACTTCCAAAGCTCCTTTCCCGTGGCCGCGTCGATGGCAAACACTTTCAACCGCGGCGTGGTACCGTACATAATGCCGTCGATCACGATCGGTTGGCATTGCATATCCATTCCGCGCTCACCGGGTTTGTTATTTTCGCCGGTATCGTACGTCCAGGCCGGTTGCAGGTTCTTAACATTATCCTTGTTGATCTGCGTTAATGCAGAATAGCGGTTACCGGCATTATTGCCGCCATACACCGGCCAGTCGGCGTCTCTTGGATCGTCAGGAATGGCTGGTGCCAATGCGCTGAATGTTGCTGCGAGAAGTATTGAACATGTGATCGGAAAGCGGATCGTCATAGGGTGTAATTAGGAATTTGTATTTTAAAAACGGCACGGATGCTGTGGTCGCATTTGTGCTGTGACTATTGTCGTTACATGCCTACGGCGTTTCCTAAATAGCCGGGATTGCATTCATAGCTACCAATATTACGTGCCCGACGGCGCTCGCTGCGAAATATTAAGTCGCGACTTGGCATTTTACCGAACAGCGCCCCTAGGCACGCGATATTGGTAGCAAAACAGATTCAACATCACCTCAAAATCCCGTAGGGATGTAACAACAATAACAACACCTTACCCGCCTACTGATTCAAGTTCGGATTAATGGACGTATCCGTGTAAGGCAGCGGGAACCAGTAATTAGCCTTCACGATCGGCTTGATGGGCTGCAAATCGTCGGCGCTCTTCTTGGCGTTGGCTTCCTCCACTTTTTCCAGGCGCACGAGATCGAACCAGCGCGTACGCTCGCAGGCGAATTCCCACGCACGCTCCTGCACGACTTCGTCGGCGAACTGTGCTGCTGTCAGGCCATCGCCGGGCGTCAATGCCTTCGTACCAGCTGCGCGTCCGCGCAAACGTACCTTGTTCAATGCATCGTAAGCTGCCTGGTCGGGGCCTCCTGCTCCGCGGGCCTTGGCTTCGGCGTAAATGGTCAGCACGTGGGGGTAACGCATCATCACCGAAGGCAGCGATATACTCGACGTGACAATATTGCCTTTGATATACCATTTCTGGTAGTAAGGATGTTTCGTCAAACTGTTTTGCCAGGGGATTTTGGTGGCGCCGAGGCCGAATTCCGTGCGGAAAGTAGCGTCCTTGCGTGGCCCTGCCGGGAAATCGCGGAAGAAATTCAGTTCGGCGAACATATCGTCCCAGCCGCCTTCTTCGCCGGGCATAGTGGTATTGCCATAGGTCGCATTCGCCGTGCCGCTTCCGCCGAGGTAGCCGCTGATCTGGAATACCGCTTCCTTGGTGCCCGGTGATGCCGGATCATTTTCAAAAACAGCTGCAAATGTCGGCAGCAGTTCGAAGCCGTAGGTGGCCGCATTATCGATCACCTCTTTGGCTTTTGCAGCGGCGAGATCGTATTTGTCGGTTTGTTTCAAAGGCCAGCCTGCCATTGTCAGGTACACGTCCGCGAGGAATGCTTTCGCAGAACCTTTGTTAGGACGTCCCGGATCGCGTTTTGCATTCGGCAAATTGGTTTCGGCCACTTTCAAATCGGCCACGATCAGATCGTAAACTTCCTGTGGGGTCGATTTCTTGATGGTCAGCAAATCATCGGAATATTCGCCGGCCAAAACCAACGGAATGTTACCCCAGAAACGGGTCAGCCAGTAGTAGGAAAAAGCGCGGATGAAATGCGCTTCGCCGACAATAATGTCGATCGTAGCCTTGGTACCTACCGTTTTCTGGTAATTATTAATCACATTATTCGCTCCCTGGATGGCTTTGTAGCAACCATTATACACCGCATTGGAGCGCTGGTTAGTAGTCGAAACATTAAACTGGTCGAACTCCCGCCAGTCGGCCTTGTTACTCGCCGGGTGCGTGGTAACATCGTCGGCGCCGAGCACGGCTGCATTGGCCGACGGGTGCAAAAATCCGTAAGTCCACTGGTTTGCAAGACCTTTGTAAGCCCCGGTCAATGCCGATTCGAGCCCGTCCTGCGTCGAAAGTACATTAGGCCCGTACAAAAGGCCGGTAGTGTCCTCATCGAGGTAATCGCTGCAACCGGCTCCCGTCAGAAGCAGGCCGCTTAAAAGAAGTATGGTTAGTTTTTTCATCGGTAAAAGTTTTATGCTTTAAGCTATATGCTTTAAGCTGTAAGCTGTGCGTTTCGCGACAGCAGGTATTTGAATTTCTATTTGAACCAGATGGGTTGAGAATCAGAGCCAATTGCCTAAGGCTTATAGCTTACAGCATATAGCTTATCGCTTACAGCCTAAGGCTTAAAGCCCTAAAACCCCAGCGTCACCCCCAGCGTATACACCTTCGCATTCGGGTACGAACCACGGTCGATGCCGATGGCGGTGTCGGTGCTGGAACCTACGTTGCTGGTTTCCGGATCGGGGCCGGTGTATTTGGTGATCGTGAACAGGTTGGTAGCACTCGCGAAAATGCGGATATTGGCCCTGTCCTTGAAAACCGACGACGGTACGTTGTAAGCCAGACTGACGTTTTTCAGCCTTACAAAACTTCCATTCTCCACAAACCGGCTCGATTGTGTAAATGGCTGATAGGTTTTGGTAAATGCCGGAATATCCGAATCCGTATTGCCCTCGCGGTAGTAATCGCGGATTTCCGTCAGCAGGAACTGGCGCGCTTCACCAGAACCCGACATCGCGCCGGCGCGGGTGTAGTTCAGTTTGTCCACCCCAAATGCCCCCTGGAAGAACACGTTCAGCGTAAGCCCGCCGTATGTAAAGGTGTTATTCCAACCGCCGGTCAGTTTCGGGAACGCATGGCCAACGATCTGAAAATCGTCGGTGGTGATGGCATTGTCACCATTCACGTCCTCATAATGCGGATCGCCTGGAACGCGGCCTTGCTTGGCAGCGATATCGGCTTCATTGGGTTTGAAAGTACCGAGGTATTTAAGGCCCCAGTAAGAGCCCAGCGGCTGGCCGGGCATAAGCATAAATTCGTTGGTAATGGACATGCCGCCCCCGGCACCAGTGCCGGTGCCGAGCCGTGGCAAGCCGCCGAGGCTTACCACCTCGTTTTTCAGCGTAGACAGGTTCAGGTTGGTTTCCCAGCTGAATTTCCCTTTTTCGATAGGCGTACCACCGATCGCAAACTCAAATCCGCGGTTTCTGATCTCGCCCACGTTACGCGGCTGCGTACCACCGCCCGCGTAGTTAGGCAACTGCACGTTCAGCAGCAGGTCGGTCGTGCTTTTGTTGAAATAATCCGCCTCGAAATGCAGGCGGCCGTTCAGTATCTCCATTTCAATACCCACGTCGGTTTGCGTGGTCGTTTCCCATTTCAGGTTCTTGTTGCCCTGGTTACCCTGGATCACCCCGGCCGTCACGCCGGTATTGTTGAAACCGACCTGCGTAGAGTTATAAGGCGACAATGTCGCATAAGGGGTGATGGCCTGGCTACCGGTTTTACCCCAGCTTCCGCGGAGTTTCAGGTTGGTAAATACATTCAGATTCTTGATAAACTCTTCTTCCGAAAGCCGCCAGCCTAATGCTACCGACGGGAAAACGGAGTTCCGGTTGTCCTTGCTGAATTTCGACGAACCATCCCGGCGAATAGCGGCGGTAATGAGGTATTTGTCTTTGAATGCATAGTTCACACGGCCAAGCAGGGAAAGCAGCGTCCATTTCGAGAAGCCCGAGTTGACGGTCGCGGCCGAGTTGCCGCCGATATTGTCATAACCCAATTGCGGGAAACGAAGGCCGTTGGCAGTTGCAGTGAAGTTCTTGTCGGTAAACTGCTGGGTTTCCAGCACCGCTACGGCTGTGATCGAATGATTGCCGAACGTGCGGTTGTAGTTCAATGCATTGGTATTCTGCAAAGTAACCTGATCCGACGAGTAGCGGGTTGCATTCGGGTTATTGTTCGAAAGGCGTTTGCCGTTGAAATTCTTGTTCTGCGCATCAAGGTAATTGATCGCATACTGCAAATCGAGCGAGAGACCGTCGATCGGCAACTGGTAGGTCAGGCCGCCGATCGCATTGATATTCATGCGCTCGGTGTCGATCGATTTGTCGTACAAATGATCCAGCGGGCTCCTCGAAACGGAGCCGGTCGGATCCGCAAAGGTCGGCTGTCCGTCCGAACCGTACGCTGGCGTGGTAGGCGCCCATTGCAATGCTTCTATCAGCGCACCACCGCCGTCGGTATTGTGGTTGGCCGTTTTTGCACCCGACAAATTGAGCCGTAATGCGAGGTTTTTATTGATTTGTGTACTGAGATTGGTTCGTAAAACATACCGCTTGAAACCGCTGTTATTCACAATCCCTTTCTGGTTCACATAGTTACCTGAGATCAGGAAAGAAGTCTTCTCATTCCCGCCCGAAACCGTCACCTGATGCTGCTGGCCGCTTCCCTTGCGGTAAACAAGATCCTGCCAGTCGGTACCGCCGTTCTTCTTAAAGCCATCGATCTGCTCTTGCGTGAATGGCGCATTGGAGCCCGTGGCAGCGGCGCGTGCATTTACGATCTCCGCAAACTCGCCCGCAGGCAGGATATCGAATTTCTTGATCACATTCGACACGCTCCCCTGGCCTTCATAGCTTACCTTAATGCCTTTGCTGCCCTTTTTGGTAGTAATAATGATCACCCCATTAGCACCACGGCTGCCGTAAATGGAAGTCGAAGCCGCATCTTTCAGCACTTGCAGCGATTCGATATCATTGGGATTCAATAAATTATAATTGGCACCCACAAAACCATCGATCACGTACAGCGGGTCATTATTGCCCAGCACCGAGTTCGCGCCCCGAACGCGCACTTTCGAATCTCCGCCGGGCGCGCCGTTGGACTGCGTCACCTGCACACCGGCGGCGCGTCCCTGCAACACCTGATCGAGGCGGGTAATGGGCTGCTGTGAAAATTCCCGCGTCGATACCACCGACAATGCGCCGTTAACATCGGTTTTCTTTTGGGTACCGTACCCTACTACTACCAGCTCATCGAGGCTCCGCGAGCCCTGCGCCAGTTTAATATCGATTACCGAACGGTTCCCGATTTCCACCGTCTGACTTTCATATCCAATAAACGAAAACACCAGCGTGCCGTTCCCCGGCGCCTGGATCATGTAATTCCCCTCTCCGTCGGTCACGGTACCCTGCGAGGTACCGCTGATCAGGATGCTCACGCCGGGCAGCGCCGCATTGTCCTGGTCCGTCACTTTTCCGGTCACTCTGGCATTCTGGGCAAGCAAACTTCCGCCGCCCAGGCCGAGTAAAACCAAGCATAAACTCAGCAATTTTCTCATGGATTAGATAGATATATTTATATAGAAAAATTAAATAATGCTATTTTTAAATTCATTCGGACAAACGACTCCACACTTGCCGGTTTGCAACCCCGGAAGCAGGCTACTTTCAG
>DATMSL010000189.1:0-7898 GCA_035565435.1 Dyadobacter sp.
GTGTGTTAAGCGTGAAAACAATGGATGTGAATTTAAAAGTCATTTGTAACTTTAAATACAATTCGAAGTTATCACAAAAGGGTGATGCACCAAGCCATTTTTAAACAACGGCTATATGGAATATGCCACCGGAGAAAATCACCCTCAGAACCGCACACTCACCCCGCCATTAAAAACCCCTTTATATCCATAACCCAATTCCATAAACATGCCCACCTTATTGCCAATTCGCAATCCAACCGGAGTCGTCTGAAATGTGTAGCCAAAATCGGTGTCCGATTGCATTTCATAAAGAGTTTTGCGCTTGACAAAAAATCCCAGGCCCGCGGTCGCGTAAAACTGAAATTCCTTCCTTTTTACCCAAAACAATGTGGCCTCTCCCGCGGTCGTAAGCGAGCGGCGCTTCCAACTATCATTGCTTGAAAAATCAGGTATCCACCTGTCGGGCGACGGGTTATATACTGAACTACCGCCTATCGCGAGCTTGTCGGACACGTAATACTTGTAAGTAAGCGACCACGCCGCACCCGTTACCCGTACATCTTCCGGATCGTTGATCAATGCACTGAGTGAAAGTACAATAGCATCCGCAAAAGCGTTTTCGGAAGCCATCATACCGGCACCGAAATTCAATTCTGTCTTACCCTTATCCTGTGCCGGCACCGGTGGAGTTGCGCAACAAATGAGGCAGAGTAAAACGACGATTTTAAGCAGTGGGAGGTTCATCGTGAGTAGTTTTTTGTCCTCGTCAAATTAACTTCCCTGCTATTATTTTATATCTTGTCAAAAGACATCATTTCCAATTGTCGCACGACAAGATTTTACATTGTCGTTCGACAAGTTTCCCACCCTTTATCATTTCAATTATACAAATGCAGCTCTCCGAAGAATTAAAGCCATTGCACCATTTGCTGGAAGCTTCCAAATTCATGGTTTCGGAAGAAATCAGGGAGAAATTTCAGCAGAATCTGAAAAGATTTATGATCCCGAAAGGACGCGTGCTGGTTGATTTGGGGCAGGTAAGTCCATCGTTATATTTTATTGAAAAAGGGGTCATGCGTACGTATTACCTGCGCGGGTCTGAGGATATTACTTCGCTGCTGGTTTCGGAAGGGGATATTGTTTGCATTGCGGAAAGTTTTCTATTGCAAAAACTTTCGAATGAAGTGCTGGAAACGCTGGAAGACACGACGGTTTATGCGATCTCCTACGATTCGTACCGGAAACTGGTCGAAGAAGATTCGTATATGGGCAAGCTGGCCGTACGGCTTTTGGAACAACACCTGATCAATTTTACGGATAAGGTAAAGGTTTTCAAATACTTGTCGGTGGAAGAGCGCATAGCACATTACATCGCCCAACCGTCGTCGCTGTTCCGCCGCATTCCCGACCATTATATTGCGACTTACCTCGGTACCACGCCGGCCACATTCAGCCGCTGCCTGAAAACCATGCCATTCGACAAAACCCGCCCTTGACAGCGCCGCTGCGAGTGTGTATTTTGCATAAAGTTTGCATTCACAACGTCCCCCAAACCTACCGCCATGGCCGATTATTCCGTCAAACTGCTCGCCAAAAAACCTGTTACCCATAATGTAAATGCCTATACGGTCGAGAAACCGGCGGGTTTCACCTACACGCCGGGCCAGGCAACGGATTTCTCGATTCAGAAAGAACCATGGACACCGGAAAAGCGGCCGTTCACTTTTACATCGCTGCCCACTGCGGATACGCTCGAATTCACGATCAAATCCTATACCGACCATGATGGCGTAACCAATGCGTTGACAAAAGTCCAGCCCGGCGACCATTTCGAGATCAGCGACGCCTGGGGCGCGATCGAATACAAAGGCGAAGGCGTATTTCTTGCAGGAGGTGCCGGTATCACGCCGTTTCTCGCCATCTTCAGGGATTTGTACTCCAAAGGGCAGGTTGGGGCGAACCAACTTTTCTTCTCCAACCGCACCACGGCCGACATTATCCTCAAAGAAGAGCTCGAACAGATCCTGGGCGACCATTTCTTTAACCTTATCTCAGATGAAAATGCGGAAGGTTACTACCACGGCCGCATCGACAAGGCTTTTCTGCAAAAACACATCACCCATTTCGACCAGCCTTTTTACGTCTGCGGGCCCGATGCATTCACGGAATCGATCCTGAAAGCTTTGGAAGAGCTGGGTGCGAAAGCGGAGACATTGGTATTTGAGAAGTAAAATGCATTTTCAGAAATGCGCGGGGCCCTGATTCATATATAGCCAAACTCTTCAAGCTCCGAATACACATTTTTTAGCCGAATGCTCCGCCCAACCGGCACGATCAGGTACGTTTCGTCCGCGAGGCGCACTACTTCTTCATAGCAATGGTCTGACATCAGAATCCCTTTCCGGGCTTTTTGCTCCATGATTACCTTATTCATTTGCTCGATATTAATGGGTGAAAGTGCGGCAAACGGTTCGTCCAGCAGGGTAAATGCTACCGGCATCAGCAACACGAGCAACGTCCCGACTAGCCGGCGGTTGCCGGTGGATAAATCACCTATCCGAGTGCGTCCATACTGTTCAAGGTTTACAAAGTGGCGGCATAAAGCCGTAAAATCAACTTCGTACAATCCGCATACGTCACGCACGCGCAGGCCCGCGGGTAAAAACGGGTGCTGAGGCAAGTAGCTGACCAGCCCGCGATGCTGGTAAGGATGCGAAAAATAATCGCCGTCTACCCTCACAGATTGGCTCTGTCCGCGGAGCGTTCCGAAAATCATTTGCATCAGGCTGGATTTCCCGGTCCCGTTACGCCCCAGCAGCCCGGTAATGCGGCCCGTCTCCATTTTGATATAAATGTTTTGCAGTACTTTCCGGCCCCCATATTCCAGCCACATGCTATCGGCTTCCAAAATGCGGTTCTTCATTCGTTTGCTACCTGGATTGCGGCGATGGATAAAAAGAACAATATAAAATCTATGGTGAAAGCCGAAGCAAAAAGCCGCCGTGCAGACATATTGGCATTGGCGTAAAAGAA
The DNA here is from genome assembly GCA_035565435.1 of Dyadobacter sp. GTDB lineage: Bacteria > Bacteroidota > Bacteroidia > Cytophagales > Spirosomataceae > Dyadobacter. The sequence continues at coordinate 3,016 of DATMSL010000189.1, forward strand.
AAACAGATGTGCATATCTGCGACGGAAAATGTAAATGGTAATGCCTTGCAGAAAGAATTTGTAGAGGATCAGCGCGGGTATTAATACATACAGATCACGGCCTGTCGGCCGGCGCAATGCGAACCAGGCGATCATTGGAATGGCCCACAGGTAAAATCCGAACGAACGGTAAAAGATGGCTAACAGATGCAATTTCGTCTTCATTCAGAGCGCGTTAACAATTGATATCCGCTAAAATAATCACCGACTTCCCAATTCATTCGGGTTTAAGAATTTTTAACAACCTTCCCGAACGGACAATTTCGAGATCGGCGGCAGCTCTTTTGATTTTTAACGAAATATACGTTTGATAACTAAATTTTAGTTATACCTTTGAGCCATGGAACCGATTACTCATTCTGAAGAAAACATCATGCGCATTCTCTGGGATCTTGGGGAAGGCGTCGTGCATGACATTATTGAAAAATTGCCCGAGCCAAAGCCGCCTTATACCACCGTTTCGTCGATTGTGCGGTTGTTGGAAAAAAAGGGCTTTATCGATCACAAGGCTTATGGAAAAACTTACGTGTACTTCCCCGCCATCACCCGCGAGCAGTATGCCCGACGGTCATTTTCCGATTTGATGAAGCATTATTTCCAGGGCTCTCCGAAGCATATCGTATCGTTTATGATGGAGGAAAATAAACTAAAACCAGACGAAATCGATGATTTGAAGCAACTGATAGATTCTTATTATCCTAAATCCTGATCGTTATGGCCGGTATCTATTTGTTGGAAGTAAACCTGTGCTTTGCACTTGCCATCCTGCTTTACAGGACAGCATTTCAAGGCCTGACCTTCTTTACAGCCAACCGGTTATACCTTCTTTCCGCGATGGTTTTCAGCATCGTCGCGCCCGCGCTGAAACTCCCGCTTTTGCCTGAACAGTGGCAAGCACCTTCGAACGTAGCAATGCATTTCATACCCCAATATGCATTGCCCGAAGTCATTGCGGGACATACCTCGCAATGGCACCTGCCTGACTTTTCGTACCTCCTTTGGATAATTTACGGCTGCATTACCGCCTGGTATTTGTACAAATTGTTTGCAGACATTTTCGCGATCGTTCTACTTGTCCGGAAATATCCTTCTCGAAAACTGGGTAAGGTACGTTTGGTATTTGTCGGGAATGAAATGCCCGCCTCTTCTTTTTTTAATTACATTTTTATCAACCAAAACCTGCCCGACAGCGAGTCATTACGCACATGTATTGCCCACGAACTCGTGCATTGCAGGCACCTACACACGGCAGATTCGCTGCTCATCCGCTTTCTCAGTGCGTGCTGCTGGTTCAACCCGGTGATGCGTTTCTGGCGCGAGGCGGTTACTGCCAACCACGAGTTTACAGCCGATTCATTGGCCGCAAGCCAGGCCGGGAGATTTCGCTATACGCATTTACTCGTACGGTTAGCCTCTTCTACGCAAATCTCAACCCTGCATTACTTTTCATATTATGGTCAAATCAAATCACGGATTATCATGCTACATCAAACTCCATCCAGGGCCGTCAGCCGGCTACGCTTCCTGGCGACATTACCAGTGGGCGCATTAATGCTCTTCCTTTTCTCATGCGAAAAGCCGGCAGGCGAAGCAAGCAGCATTTTAGCATATCTCAACAAGGACCTTATCGGCATGTGGGAAAATATGAACCGCATAACGATCAACGACAACGACGGCAAAACGCCCCGCGATTTCCCCGAACGCCCGGGCGATGTGAAAGTGTGCCTGTCCAAATTGGAACTTCGGGCCGACGGCCGTTTCGAAATGCAGGACGCTGCGAATAGCCAGAAACTTACCGGCACGTGGCAAAGCAACAGCGCAGGTAACGAAGTGCAGCTTTTCTGTAACAATGAGCAATCAGGAACGTCAGTCATATCTTTGCAGCTCGAAGGCGACGGCAATGGTGCGATGGAAGCGTGGCAGCACTACCCTGCCGACGAAAAGCTTTCGGCCGGCCGCGTGTTTTATGAGTACAGGAAACTCTAAAATTTTTTAATCTTTATAACTAAATTTTAGTTATAAAACGAAACAACAGTAATGAAAGTTGAGATTCATGAAGTAAAAAGCCCTTCCGGATCTATTGTCCGAAGGGCTTTTTCTACTCCTATATATTAATTGCTAAGCTCCCGCCTTTTTTTCCCGCATTCGCTTCACAATCCGCACAGCCGTCATGATCACGATCGCAAATGCGATCAGTCCAAGCACACCCCACAGCCAGTCGACCGTATTTTTTAACACCACCAAAAACACGATGGAGAACAGGAATATTGTCGCTATCTCATTAAAAAGCCGCAATTGAAACGAACTATACCGAAACTTCCCGGCACGGAGTTCCAGCAATATCTTGCGGGTGATGGAATGGTAAGCCAACAGACCGAGTACGAACAGCAATTTCAACTTCATCCAGCCCTGGTCGAGCCAGGCGGGCGTAATGTAGAGCATCGCCGTGCCGCATAGCAATGCAAGCCAGCAGGCGGGCGTCATGATTGCATTGAACAGCAATTTCTCCATTTTGGTAAATTGCGCAAGGAGGATTTCCCGCTCGGGGCTGGGCTTGTCGTTGGCCTCGGTGTGATACACAAACAGCCTGGGCATATAGAAAAGCCCTGCAAACCAGCTCACTACAAATATGATGTGGAGCGCTTTGAAATGAAGATAGGTCATAAACTACCGCAAATTTGGTGCCGACGGGATCTGACTATTCCCCGATCTTTTAGCCTTCAAATTTCGTAAATATTATAGGATTACGGTGATAAAACTTTATTGACGCCGCAATCGTTACCCAAACAGTGATAACCCGTATTTGAAGATGAGAACCACCATCCCGATTTTCACGTTTATATTTTTGTGCTGCACGGCCCTCGTGTCGTGCGCGCAAACGGACAAAAAACACAAGAGCAAAATGGACAAAGAAACAGCCTCAACCGCACTCGACGAAAGCAACGTTGATACCGCGAACACACAAGTCGCAACATTTGGTACGGGATGTTTCTGGTGCACCGAGGCCGTGATGGAGTCGCTGGAAGGCGTCAAAAAAGTGGTTTCGGGCTACTCGGGCGGGCACGACCCCAATCCCAACTATAAAGCAGTATGCACGGGTACAACCGGCCACGCGGAGTGCGTGGAGGTGACCTACGATCCCAAGGTGATCAGCTACGCCGACCTGCTGGAAGCGTTCTTCCGCAGCCACGACCCTACTACGCTGAACCGCCAGGGAAATGATGTCGGCACGCAATACCGTTCAGTCGTTTTTTACCATACCGACGAGCAGAAGCAGCTTGCGGAAACGGCTAAGGCTGAGCTGGACAAATCGGGTGCTTACGCGAATCCGATTGTAACCGAAATCACCAAATTTCAGAAGTTTTACCCGGCCGAAGACTACCACCAGAATTATTTCGCCAACAATCCCGAGCAGGGCTACTGCGCCTTCGTGATTGCACCAAAACTGGACAAATTCAAAAAGGTCTTTAAAGATAAGCTCAGGAAGCACATCTGATTTTGGATTAAATAAAGAAGCCGGAACCACTCATCAAGTAACCGTCTCCGGTTAATAACTATAAATGGCACAAGTTTTGAAGCATTGAAATAAAGGCTTTAATTTGTGCCATTATTCTTTAACAATAACTAATCTATTACGATGAAAAAGACTCTATTCATGCTGGTGGTTGCCGCTCTTTTCAGCGCAGCTTCGGAAAAAGCTTTTGCTCAATATGAGAAAGGCGATAAGCTATTGAATGTTGGCATAGGCCTTGGCTCTTATTACGGGGGCGGCGTTGCAGTTGGCGCTTCTTTCGAATATGGAGTTACCGATTTTATTAGCGTAGGGGCTCAGGCAGACTTTTACACCTGGGGCTACAACTGGGGATCAGGATATAAGTATCGTTACACTTTCTTGCCAGTTGCGGCGAGAGGCTCCTATCACTTTGGCAAGCACTTTCTAGACATTGATAAGCTTGATCTTTATGGAGGTGCAGCACTTGGTTACTACATTTCCAGCTATTCGGCAGATACCCCTTACGGTGGAGTTTATGATGACACCTATGGTAGCAAGGTCCTCTTCGGTGTCTTTGGTGGTGGCAAATATTACTTCAAGCCAAACATGGCAGTATTTGCTGAGGTCGGATACAATGTAACCCCTTTGAAAGCAGGTATCGCCTTCAAATTCTAAGAAATTCAAAGCATAAAAAAGCGGGCTCCGAGGTATTCGGAGCCCGCTTTTTGTTTTCAATATTTCAGAAATTCAATGCCAAAGTCAGACTTCCCGCCCGCTGCCTTGGACTGAACGACGGCCTGATACTGATCGTCAAAGGCTCTCCGCGACGGATCAGTTCCCGCCGAATCCGGCTGGCTTTGGCGCCATTCTTGCCGCCTTTCACAAATCCGACAGTACCGAATGTGATCGCGCCCGCAAAACCTCCGAGCATCATGTACGCGCCCTTGCGCGCACGCAACTCATCCTGATAGCTCTTATAATTGCCGTTGTCGTCCATAGCACTGACCACAATACCTGTCCCGATAGCCGCCACAATCACGCCCGCCGACGTACCCGCAATACCCATAACCATCCCCGCTTTCGAGCGCGTCTTATAATAGGTATACATGCTTCGCAAATGCTCAGGTGAAGAGTTTCTGACGTCCTCTGCAAACTGAACCGACGGTTTTACCGGTCCGTTGACAGGCTTGCGAGCCGCCGGGCGTGGCTCCTGCGGTTTTGAAGCCGGAGCTGGATTGGTGGGAGAATAGTAATTCTGCACTTCCAGCGTGGCTTCAAACGTTTCTTCTTCACCGTTTCCGTAGAGGATCGAAGCGATCTCAGACTTTTTAACGGAAAAAAGCGGCCCTTC
>DATMSL010000190.1:0-2573 GCA_035565435.1 Dyadobacter sp.
AGCGCAGCCCGGAGAGCAACTTTATTGATATTTTTAGTTTGTGGCATCGGTCTGTCGAGCTGGGCGCCGATGGTGCCTTTTGCCAAAATCAAACTGGGACTAAACGACGCCGATTTAGGCGTGGTACTGCTTGCACTGGGAGCTGGGGCCATTCTGACAATGCCGCTCACCGGATTGCTCATCAATAGATACGGCAGCCGCACGGTAGCTATCGTTTCTGCACTGGTAATCGCTTCTCTTCTTCCATTACTCCTGATGGCCGGTTCACCCTACCAGCTTGCCGCTGCATTGTTTGTATTTGGTGCGGGGATCGGTTCTATCGACGTTTCCATGAATGCGCAGGCCGTGGTGGTGCAGGAGCGGTATGGCAGTCATATTATGTCTTCCTTTCACGGAATGTTCAGCCTGGGTGGGCTTATGGGTTCCATAGGACTTGGTTTTCTGATCAAAGCCGGCCTTTCACCAACTTACGCGGCGGTCGCAATTTCTGCGTTGCTAGTCTTCATTACGGTAACCCAGTCGCGGTACCTGCTACCCCATTCAGAAGAAGCCAAACTGGATGGTACCAGCTTCGTTTTGCCCAAAGGACCGGTGGTATTACTGGGCATTATGTGTTTCATTCTTTTCCTGGCCGAAGGTTCCCTGCTCGATTGGAGCGCCGTTTTTCTGCAATTTTCGCGCGGTTTTGACCCCTCATTCTCCGGACTCGGCTACGCCGCATTTTCCGTGGCCATGGCCATTATGCGCCTCACCGGTGATGGCATTATTCACCGGCTGGGCCCTGCAAAAGTAGTATTTTACGGTACCCTGCTTGCCGGCGCCGGCTTCATCGTGGCTGTTACGATCCCTTCTGCCATCGCCGCATTGGCCGGGTTTGTAATGGTAGGGTTGGGCGCTGCTAACGTGGTACCTATATTCTTCACCGCTGCCGGGCGCATTCCAAATATTCCCCCATCCATCGCCTTGTCGGCAGTTACCATTCTGGGTTATTCCGGCCAGCTTGCCGGTCCTGCGCTGATTGGCGTGCTCGCCGAAATCACCTCGTTATCCTGGGCGCTCGGATTGGTCGGTATCCTGCTCTTTTTCGTCGCGTTCGGCTACAAGCACCGCGATTAGAAAGGCTCCAAAATCAATCCCTCAGCGTCCAGTAGATGCGGTGTAGCCGGGCTCTTTTGCAGCAAACCATTCATTCCGGCATGAAAAACCGCATTTTACTCCTTTACTTTATTCTCTACGCAACTAGCCTCCTGGCGCAAAATAAGGCCGACCTCTGGTGGAAGAGGAACAATCTGAGGGTTATTCAGATGAACTTACCCGCATACGAGGCCGCGACGATCAACGCGGATTCTATCGTAGCCGACCTCGTCGCCTGCTCCGCCAATACGTTGTTGATCAACGCGGGAGGTATTATGGCCTTCTACCCTTCCCAACTGGATTTTCACTACCGGAATCCTTATCTGAAAGACAATAATGTCCTTGCTGATATAGTGCGCAAGTGCCACGATAATAGCATTAAGGTAATCGTCCGCTTCGATTTCAGTCGTGTACACGAGAGCATTTTCGAAGCCCATCCCGACTGGTGCTACATTTCCCCAAAGGGCGAGCGCATTATCAATACCGATATGTATGTGGTGTCCATCAATGCTCCTTATGTACAGCAAAAGGCATTCAAGATCATTGAGGAGGTGATCAACACTTTCCCGATTGATGGTATTTTCCTGAATATGCCTGGCTATCAGATCAATAATCCCTATGAAGGCAAATACCACGGCATTGATCAGAACGAATACGATAAAAAGCGCTTCGCGGAATTCAGCGGCGGCAAGGCGCTTCCTACCGAGGAAAACAAAGCGGACCCGCTTTTTCAGCAATATCTCCAATTCAAAAAGGCCACTGTGGAAGAGTGGTCGGAAAGGCTGCACAACCTGGTAAAATCCAAAAACGAGCAGATCGCGATCTGTACCTACTCCGACAAGTTTGTCGACATCATCCGCCACGAGTCGCAAAGCATGACTACCCTGCCCTATTGGCCTTACACGGCATCAGACAATGTCGGCAATGCAGTCAATTCGTTTCCCGACCACATTATCAGCAATGCGAGCATTCAGCAGATTTCCTTTCAATCGCGGTACAATGCGGTGGAACCGGAGGAAACGCGGATCAGACTGTATGAGAACATCGCCAACGGCTCAGGCCTGGATATGAGCATGATGGGCGACATGCGCGGGTATGAGGACGAACGTAGCTATCCCGTTTTCAGGAAAGTGTATGGTTTTCACAAAAAGAATGAGCCCTATTTCGGCAGGTACCAATCGGTGGCTAAAATAGCTGTCGTTGCCCCGGGTGCCTGGCCCAACGGCGAACCAATGCAGGAATACCGCGGCGTTCAGCTGATGCTCCGCGAGGCGCATATTCCATTCGATATCGTAGAAGACGGCCAGATCGCCAACCTCGAACAGAAGGTAAAAAGCTACAAACTGATCATCCTGCCTGAGATCACCTACCTGAAACCGGAAGCCATTCGCATACTGAAAGAAGCCAGCCAGCGAGGCACCCACCTGATCGCCACCAAT